>JAJRVY010000173.1 GCA_024277065.1 Planctomycetota bacterium | reverse complement strand
TAGCCCGGGTTCGTGGCGGCGATGCCCGAGCGCCGCCGCGCGACCGTATCGCCGGCGCCTCCTGGGTCGTCCTCCGGGTCGTCATCATCATCGTCGTCGCTCTGGAACAGCGGGGCGTCGTCGGCCTTGGTCGGGACGACGGTGTCACTCTTGAGATCCTCGGGCTCCACCTGGCCAAGATCGGTGCGGCCGAGGTAGTTGATGGCGAGATCGCGGAAGACGTAGTCGATGACGGACGTGCAGAGCTTCACCGAGGCGTGGCCGCGGACCATGCCGTTGGGCTCGAAGCGCGAGAAGACGAAGGCATCGACGAACTCCTGGAGCGGGACGCCGTGCTGCAGGCCGAGAGAGACGGCGATGGCGAAGCTGTTCATGAGGCTGCGGAAGGCGGCGCCCTCCTTGGCCATGTCGAGGAAGATCTCGCCGAGTTCGCCGTCCTCGTACTCGCCGGTGCGCAGGTAGATCTTGTGGCCTGCGACGACGGCCTTCTGCGTGTAGCCGTGGCGCCGGAAGGGGAGCTTGTGGCGCTCGACGAGGTACTTGACGATCACGCGCTCCTTGACGGTCTCGGCCGCCGCACGGGCGACGGCCTGGATCTGCTCATGGCGGGACGGCGCCGCGGCGCCGTCCTCGTCGCCCATCTCGGCGTCCGCCTCGTCGTCTTCGTCGTCGAACGCGACGTTCAGCGGTTGCGAGAGCTTGGAGCCGTCGCGGTAGAGGGCCACGGCCTTCAGCATCGCCTCCCAACTGAGGCGATACGCGCGCTTGACGTCATCGAGGCCGGCGTCGGCGGGCATGTTGATGGTCTTGCTGATGGCGCCGGAGAGGAACGGCTGCGCGGCGGCCATCATGTGGATGTGCGCTTCGTAGGGGATGAAGCGCCGGCCCTTGCGGCCGCAGCGGCTGGCGCAGTCGAAGACGGGCAGGTGCTCGTCGCGAAGGTGCGGGGCGCCCTCGACGGTCATGGCGCCGGCGCAGAAGTCGTTGGCGGCGTCCACGTCTTCCTTGCTGAAGCCGATGGCGCGCAGGAGGTCGAAGCCGGGCTCGTCCATCTGCGCGTCGGTGAGCCCAAGGACGTCGCGGCAGAACTCCTCGCCGAGCGTCCACTTGTTGAACACGAACGAGATGTCGAAGGCGCCGTCGAGCTGGTCCTCGACGGCGTCGAGCTCGCGCCGCGTGAAGCCCTTCGCGCGCAGCGCATCGTGGCCGACGGTGGGTGATCCTGCGAGCGTCCTGGAGCCCAGGACGTAGCGCACGACGTCGTCCACCTGCGCGTTCGTGTAGCCGAGCTTGTCGAGGGCGGAGGGCAGGCTCTGGTTGATGATCTTGAAGTAGCCACCGCCGGCGAGCTTCTTGTACTTGACCAGGGCGAAGTCCGGCTCGATGCCCGTCGTGTCGCAATCCATGACGAGACCGATCGTGCCGGTCGGCGCGAGCACCGACACCTGGGCGTTGCGGTAGCCGTGCTGCTCGCCGAGGGCGAGCGCGCGGTCCCACGCCTGCCGCGCGGCGGCGAGCATCTCCGGCGGGCAGAGGGCGTCGTCGATGCCGCGTGGCGTGACGGTCAGGCCCTCGTACTCGGTGGCGCCGGCGGCGTATGCGGCGCGGCGGTGGTTGCGGATTACGCGCAGCATGTCGTCGCGGTTCTTGTCGTAGGCGGCGAATGTGCCGAGTTCGCGCGCCATCTCGGCGGACGTGGCGTAGCTCTCGCCGCAGAGGATGGCGGTCAGCGCGCCGCAGATGGCATAGCCCTCTGCGCTGCCGTAGGGGATCCCCGAGCGCATGAGGAGCGTGCCGATGTTGGCGTAGCCGAGACCGAGCGTGCGGTACTCGTATGAGAGTTGCGCGATCTTGCGACTCGGGTACATCGCCATCATGACGCTGATCTCGAGCACGATCGTCCAGAGCCGGATCGCGTGGCGGTAGCCGTCGAGGTCGCACGTGCCGTCGTCGTTCAGGAACTTGACGAGGTTGATCGACGCCAGGTTGCACGCCGTGTCGTCCAGGAACATGTACTCGCTGCACGGGTTGCTGGCGTTGATGCGGCCACCCTCGGGGCAGGTGTGCCACTCGTTGATGGTGCCGTCGAACTGCACGCCGGGGTCGGCGCAGGCCCAGGCCGCGTAGGCGACCTTCGCGAACAGTTCGTCGGCGGGGATGCTGCGGGCGACCGTGCCGTCGGTGCGCCGCACGAGGTCCCAGTCGCGGCCCTCGTCGAGGGCGTGGAAGAACTCGTTCGGGATGCGCACCGAGTTGTTGGAGTTCTGGCCCGAGACGGTGGCGTAGGCCTCGCCGTTCCAGTCGGTGTCGTAGGTCGAGAACGGGTACAGCGTCCAGCCCTGTTCGGCGAGCTGCAGTGCGCGCTGGATGTAGCGCTCGGGGACGCGCACCTTGCGGGCGGCGCGAATGGCGCGGCGCAGCGCAGGGTTCTGTCGCGGATCGATGATGCGCCGGGCGGTCCCGTCCGCTGCTCCCGCTCGGGCCGCGTCGCCGTCCACCTGGGTGGCCTCGACGATGGCGTTCAGCCGGTCCTTGCAGTGGCGCGCCCCGGCGACGAGCGCCGCGACCTTCTCTTCCTCGTGCACCTTCCAGGAGACGAACTGCTCGATGTCGGGGTGGTCGAGATCGAGGCAGACCATCTTGGCGGCGCGGCGGGTGGTGCCGCCGGACTTGATCGCTCCGGCGGCGCGGTCGCCGATCTTGAGGAACGACATGAGGCCGGACGAGCGGCCGCCGCCCGACAGCGGCTCGTTCGCGGCGCGCAGCCGCGAGAAGTTGGTGCCGGTGCCCGAGCCGTACTTGAAGAGGCGTGCCTCGCGCGTCCAGAGGTCCATGATCCCGCCCTCGCCGACGAGGTCGTCGCCGACGGACTGGATGAAGCAGGCGTGCGGCTGGGGGCGGCCGTAGGCGGACGCGGCCTCCTTCAGCTCGCCGCTGGTCTCGTCCACGTAGGAGTGGCCCTGGGGCGGGCCCTCGATGCCGTAGGCCCAGTTCAGTCCGGTGTTGAACCACTGCGGGGAGTTCGGGGCGCAGATCTGGGCGGCGAGCATGTACTCGAGCTCGTCCTGGAACGCGTCGGCGTCGTCGGCGCCGTCGAAGTAGCCGGTCTTCTCGCCCCAGTGGCGCCAGCAGCCGGCGAGGCGGCGGAACACCTGGCGGCTGTCGGTCTCGCCCCCGAGCACCGGCTTGCCACCCTCGTCGAGGAGTGGGTTGCCGGCGGCGTCCTTCTGGGGGACACCAGCCTTGCGGAAGTATTTCTGGGCGATGATGTCGGTCGCCACCTGGGACCAGCCCTCGGGGACGTCGATGGCCTCCTGCCGGAAGACCGTGGACCCGTCCGGGTTCTTGATCTCCGAGGTGCGCTGCACGAACCGCAGCGTCGCGTACGGACCCTCATCGGCCTTTGTGAACCGCCTGTCGATCTTCACTCCGCCCTCCTGCCTGCCACGTCTGCAGATCGCCGCCCGTCGTGCGGCGTCTGCCCCCCGGTTCCGTGCGTCCTGTTTTCGTCCATCGTCCCAGCCCCGTGCATGCCGACCCTTCGTATCCCGGCCCCGTGTCGCGTGCCCCGTGTCGCGTGCCCCGTGCCCCGTGTCCCGTGCCCCGTGTCGCGTGCCCCGTGTCGCGTGCCCCGTGTCGCGTGCCCCGTGTCCCGTGCCCCGTGTCCCGTGTCGCGTGCCCCGTCAGGTCGCCGTGTCCGTCCGCGCCCGGACCGCCCGTGGACGGTGAGGGAGCGGTGGACACCGAGCGACCGTTGGAGTGCCCGCGTGGCGGGTCGTGCGAGGTGCATCGCAGCGTGCCCGAGGGTCCGCCCCATGGCCACACGTTCAGGGCCACACGTTCATGGTCACACGTTCATGGTCACACGTTCATGGTCACACGTTCATGGTCCATGGTCACACGTTCATGGAACGGCCCTCCGCCGGGTAGCGACGATGCGCATCGACTACAAGATATGGTAG
>JAJRVY010000172.1 GCA_024277065.1 Planctomycetota bacterium | reverse complement strand
CTGGCGCGTGGTTTGCGCTCGTCGCTCGGAGACGGTTGGCCTGCGTGCGGTGCCCGTCGCCGCGAGACGCTCGTCCTGCGACACACACGCGCAAACCGCGTGCTCGGCGCCGCGTGGGATTCCTGCTCACGCTCTGAGTTCCAGGAACTCACCCCGACTGATGCAACTGCATCATTCTCGGTTCGGTCGAGATCGGGCATCCTCTGGAGGAAGGAGCTGCGGGCGGTCGTCATGACGGCGCGCGGCGCCCAACCCCAGGAGTCCCCAGTATGTCCCAGGCCCCGACGCGGGCCGAGCCGCCGGCATCGAGCTGCGCGGCCGGTTCCCCCTATCGGCTGGTCCGCCGTGATGCGCGCGCGGAGTTCGAGGGCAACCGCGAGACGCGCGTCGTCACCGTGGGCGGCGTGCCCGTGGGCGGCCCGCGCGCCGTGATCATCGCCGGGCCGTGCGCCGTCGAGTCGCGTGACCAGACGCTGGCCATCGCGCGGGCCTGCCGCGCCGCCGGCGCCGACATGCTGCGCGGCGGGGCGTACAAGCCACGCACCAGCCCCTACGACTTCCAGGGGCTGGGCCGTGAGGGCCTCGAGATCCTGGCCGCTGCGCGCGAGGAGACGGGGCTGCCGATCGTCACCGAGGCGCTCGATCCGCGGCAGGTCGAGGAGGTGGCGGAGTTCGCCGACTGCATCCAGATCGGCGCGCGCAGCATGCAGAACTTCCCGCTGTTGACCGAGGTGGGCAAGGCGGGCAGGCCCGTGCTGCTCAAGCGGCACTGGGGCGCGACGCTGACCGAGTGGCTCGCAGCGGCGGAGTACATCGCCGTCCAAGGCAACCTCGACATCGTGCTCTGCGAGCGTGGCATCCGTTCGTTCACGGCCGGTTCGTACAACCGCAGCACGCTCGACCTGAACGTCGTCGCAGCGCTGCGGCGCGAGACGTTCCTGCCCGTGATCGTGGACCCCAGCCACGCCACGGGCGACGACCACCTGGTTCCGGCCGCGTCGTACGCGGGCATCGCCGCCGGAGCGCACGGGCTGATCATCGAGGTGATCGCTGCGGCGACCGACTCGTCGCTGCCGCTCTGCGACGGCTACCAGTCGATCCGCCCCGCGGTGCTGCAGGAGATCGTCGCAGGCGTCCATTCCTCGGTCGAGGCGTCTGCGCGGGGGCGTCGTCCATGAGGCGGCGCTCCCGGACCGTCGCCCTCGTCGTCCTCGTGGCCGTCACGGCGCCCCTCGCGGCCTGCTCCGACGGCGATGCGGACGGCGACGCCGCGGGCAGGCGCGCCGGCAGCGACGCCCCGAGCGTCTCCCTGCCCGCGCCCACGGCAGGCGCGGGCGACGTCTTCAGCGACGTCCTCGCGGGATCCGGAATCGACTTCCGCCACGTGCTCGTGGACGGCACCCTCGATACGCTGATCGAGAGCGTCGGCATGGGCGCCACGGTGCTCGACTTCGACGGCGACGGCCTGCTCGACATCTACTTCGTGAACCAGGGCTGGCGCGAGGGCGTCACGGACGGCGAGAGGCCGCAGGACGCCGGTCGCAACCGGCTCTACCGCAATCTCGGGCGGATGCGCTTCGCGGACGTGACGGAGCAGGCCGGCGTCGGCGACGACGGCTATGGCTTCATGGCAGTGGCCGCCGACTTCGACGACGACGGTGACCAGGACATCTACGTCCTGAACGACGGGCCCAACGTCCTCTACGTCAACGACGGCGACGGTACGTTCAGCGACCGCACGGCGGCCGCGGGCGTCGGCGGTGACGCCTGTTCCGTCGGCGGCGCGGTGCTCGACGCGGACGGCGACGGGCGCCTGGACATCTACGTCGGCAACTACGTCACGTTCGACGGTTCGTACCGGCTGCACTACGCGCCCGATGTCTTTCCCGGGCCGCTGGCCTTCGATCCGCAGCCCGACGTGCTCTACGTGAACCAGGGTGACGGCACGTTCCGCGATGCCACGCCGGGCTCCGGCATGGACGTCCCACCCGGACGGGCCATGGGCGTCTCGGTGCTCGACGCCGACGGCGACGGGCGGCTGGACGTCTACGTCGCCAACGACGCGACGGCGAACTTCCTCTTCATTTCGCAGGGCGGCGGCCGGTTCGACGAACGCGCCACGCAGAGCGGCGTCGCGTACGGGGTGCAGGGCGAGGCCACGGCGGCCATGGCCGGCGCCGTCGGCGACGTGGACGGTGACGGGCTGCCCGACATCCACCTGACGGACTCGCGCTACGGGTCGCTATTCCACAACGCGGGCGACGGCTTCTTCGTCGATCGCATCGTCGCCTCGGGGATCGCGGCGCCGTCGGGGCACTGGCCGTCCTGGGGCGGCGGTTTCCTCGACTACGACCTCGACGGCGTGCTCGACCTCTACGTCGCCGACGGCGATCTGCACCGCGCCACGGGCCGCCCGGACATGCTGTTCCACGGGCTGGGCGACACGACGTTCGAGGACGTGTCGGCCGATGCGGGGGCGTGGTTCCGCGCGGAGCGCATGGCGCGCGGCGCGACCATCGCCGACCTCGACAACGACGGCGGCATGGACGTCGTCGTCTGCCACATCCACGACGCCCCCGCGTTGCTGCGCGGGCGGCCGCCGCGGGGCCGCCACTTCGTGACGCTCGATCTGCGCGCGAAGCCCGGCAACGCCGGCGGCTACGGCGCGGTCGTCACGATCACGGCGGGAGGCCG
>JAJRVY010000171.1 GCA_024277065.1 Planctomycetota bacterium | reverse complement strand
TGCTCGTGATGCAGCACCCGGCGTCGTTCCGCGCGCTCGAGGTCCTGGACGGCGGCCGTCGCATCCGCGTGGGACCGGGTGTCATCGGGGCCGAGGCCAACGCGGCGCTCGCCGCATCGGCGTCCCGCATCGGCGTCCCGCATCGGCGTCCCGCATCGGCGTCCCGACCCGGCGTCGATCTCGGTCGCGCGCATCGGCGGCATCGTTGCCAACAACTCGAGCGGCATGTGCTGCAGCATCGAGGGCGATGCGTACCACTCGCTGCGCGCGCTGCGCGTCGTCCTCGCCGACGGCACGGTCCTCGACACCGGCCCGCAGACGGCGCGCGACGCGCTCCGGCGCGCTCGCCCGGATCTCCTGCGGCGTCTCGCGGAACTGCGCAACGAGGTCGCCGCGGACGGCGCCCTGCGCCAGCGCATCAGCCGCAAGTACCGCATTCGCAACACCATGGGCTACTGCCTGAACGCGTTCCTCGACTTCGACGATCCGGTCGATGTCCTGGCGCACTTGCTGGTGGGCTCCGAGGGCACGCTCGGCTTCGTCTCGGAGGTGACGCTCGCCACCGAGCCCGACCCGCCGCATCGTGCGTGCGCACTGGTGGGGTTCCACGACGTCGTCGCAGCGTGCGCCGCGTCGTCGTCGTTGCGCGGCCTCGACGTCGCCGCGGCGGAGCTCTCGCGGAGCCACGGTTCCACGACCGCGCGGACAGCGCGTACGCCGCCCTGTGGCGGTAGCGCAAGGGGCTCATGCCGGCGGTGGCCGCCGTGCGCGCGCCGGGGACGAGCGTCATCATCGAGGACGTGGCGGTGCATGGCGACGCCCTCGCACGCTGCGTCATCTCCCTGCGCACGCTGTTCGAGCGACACGGCTACGACGATGCCATTCTCTTCGGCCATGCGCTCGCCGGGAACCTGCACTTCGTGCTCTCGCAGAGCTTCGACAGTGAACGGGAGATCGCGCGCTACGGCGCGTTCCTGGACGACGTGGCGGAGCTCGTGGCCGACGATCTGGACGGCTCGCTCAAGGCCGAGCACGGCACGGGCCGCAACATGGCGCCCTTCGTCGAGCGCGAGTGGGGCGCGCGCGCCACGCGTCTCATGGCGGACGTCAAGCGGGCCTTCGATCCGGCGGGCATCCTGAATCCCGGCGTCGTTCTGCCGCCGCCCCGGACGCGCACCTGCGGGATCTCGGGGCGGTGCCCGTCGTCGCGTTCGCCGCCGCGCGAGGTCCGGCGATCGTGCACTTCGCCGCGTGTCCGGGGCGGGTGTTCGGCTACGACGCGGGCGGCGGAGGGGACGCGGGCGACGACGACGACGGCGGCGACGACGGACTGGCTGCGGCCGTCACCGAAATCGCGCACCGCGCCGGCGTGGGCGTCGCGCGGCGGCGGACCGTTGCGGCGCTCGAGCGGGCGAGCGGCGGCGGGCACACGATCGTCGTCGATGCGAGTCCCTGCGCGCGGCATCTCGCCGCGCACGGCGCGCCCGTCGTGGACCTCGCGACGTGGTTGCTGCGCGACGTCGTCCCGAATGTGGAACTGCGGCGCCTCGCACGGCCGGTCACCGTGCACGTGCCCTGCAGCGCGCGGCTCGCGGGTCTCGAGGAGACGTTCCTGGAGGTGGCGCGGGCGTGCGCGGACGAGGTTCTGCCCACGCCGGACGCTCTCTGCTGCGGTCAGGCGGGCGACCGCGGATTTGCGCTTCCGGAACTGCCGGCCGCGGCGCTCGCCGGGGTGGCCGGGCGGCTTCCGGGGCGCTGTCGCGAAGGCTACTCCGCGAGCCGCACGTGCGAGATCGCGCTCGCACTGCACGCCGGGCGTCCCTATCGCTCGCTGGCGCACCTCGTGCGCGATGCGGCGCGCGCGGCAACCGCCCTCTGACGCGCTCGTCGCGCGAGGCCGTATTGCTTCGGTCCGGCGGCGCTCGGATCGAGCATCGGGCGCGCGGAGGTCGCCATGTACGTGCTGGTCCTGAACTGTGGTTCGTCGTCCCTGAAGTTCCAGATCATCGACACCGACGAGGAGCACATCGAGCACGACTCGGACCGCTGCCTGGTCAGGGGGCTGGTGGAGCGCATCGGCAGTCACGCGCTGATCTCACTCGACGTCGAGGGTGCGGGCCGGAGGCGGCTCGACGCGCCGCTGCGTGACCACCGCGCGGCCATCGACTGGGTGCTGCGCTGGGTGGTGTCGCCCGAGTCGGGGCTTGAGGGCATCGACGCGCTCGCGGACATCGAGGCTGTCGGGCACCGCGTGGCCCACGGCGGCGAGCGCTTCCGGGAGTCGGTGCGCATCGACGACGCCGTGATCCACGGCGTCGAGGACTGCGTCGAGCTCGCGCCGCTGCACAACCCGGCCAACCTGCGCGGCATCCGCGCCGCGCAGGAGCTACTCGGCCACGGCGTGCCGCAGGTGGCGGTGTTCGATACCGCGTTCCATGCGTCGATGCCCGAGACGGCCTTCCTCTACGGCATTCCCTACCAGCACTACCGGCGCTACAAGATCCGCCGCTACTGGTTCCACGGCACGTCGCATCGCTACGTCGCGTTCCGCTACCGCCGCATGCGCGGCATCGCCAAGAGCGACGTGAACATCATCACGCTGCACCTCGGCAATGGCGCCTCCGCCTGCGCCATCAAGGGGGGGCGTTCCGTGGACACGTCCATGGGCTTCACGCCGCAGGAGGG
>JAJRVY010000170.1 GCA_024277065.1 Planctomycetota bacterium | reverse complement strand
GTGTGGGGTGTGGGGTGTGGCCGATGCCGCGACGGCTCGGCCAACCACCGCCGAACGTGCGGGGACGGCGCTACCGCGCGCGCCGCGGCGCTACTTGCGCCAGAGCGCCACGTCGCCGTTCTTTTCGGCGACCACGCTGAACGAGCCGCCGACGCCGGGGGCCTCGAAGACGCCGCGGGCGTCGGTGAAGCCCTGGGCCTTGACCGACTTGCCGTCGCCGATCTTGACGTACACCTCGGGCAGCGGCGCGCCCGTCGCGCGGTCCGTGGCGTAGACGCGCACGGCGCCGCCGACGACCTGCACGTCGATCTGCACGTCGCTGACGAGCACGACGCTCGACGCCTCGAGATCCCCCGCGCGCGCCACGACGAGGTACACGCCCTTGTCCGTGACGGGCAGCGGCACGACCTCGTCGCTCCAGCGATGGTCCTCGCCGCCGCGCCGCGCGACGGTCCACTCCTCCACGGGCCGGATGCCGGAGAGGTCGATGCGATTGACCTGCGAGAGATCGGGCCGCAAGGCATAGAGGATCATGAAGTCCACGGCGAAGACGCGCAGCCGCACGTCCGCGGCGTTGCGTCGCCGCAGGTGCAGTTCCGGCGTCTCACCCACGGCGACGCTCTCGACCTCGCGCAGCTTCAGTCCCTTGGCGGTGAGGAACGCGTACGCGTCGCGGGCGTCGGGGAAGAGGTGCGCCACCTGCCGGTAGAGATCCACGGCGCGCGAGAGTTGCCCGCGCGCGTGCGCGATGCGCGCCGTGAGATGGATGGCCTTCGCGCGGAACGGCGACACGACGCGCTTGCGCGGATCGGCGTCCGTCGGGAACTCCTTCTCGAGCAGCGGCCGCGCCGCGGCGAGCGCCTGATCGAAGGCGTTCGCCCGGAACTGGCCCTCGGCCACGAGATACGTGACGTCGTCCAGGTACTTGCTGCCCTCGTGGCGCGCCAGGAACCGCTGGCCCTCCTCGATCACGTCCTCGGACAGCCCCATGCGGAGCAGGAGCTGCACGGCGAGGTGACCGGCCTCGTGCGCCAGCTTCGACGTGGCGTGGTGCGCCTCGAAGGCGCGGAGCTGCGCGACGGCCTCGGTCAACATCAAGGGACCGCCCGGCCCCGTGCCGGTCACGTTCATCGCGGCCGTGCGCTGCGCGAGCGCCCACTCCTGCGCCTCCAGCCAGCCGGTGTCCGGGAGTTCGCGGAAGTCGCCCAGGAGCAGCTCCCGCGTACGCCACGGATTGCCGATCGCTGTGAACGCCTCGGCCGCCGCGCGATCGGTCGCGTAGCGCTCGCGAACCAGGTCACGCAGGACTGCCAGAGCGCGCTCGTGCTCGCCCAGGCCGCGGTACGCGCTCGCCAGCCGCTCGCGGTCGCCGAGGCCGGTCGGCGCACGGCGCGGACCTCGATCGACGATCTCCTCGTAGGCCTTCACGATCAGCGCGGCGTCGTTCGACTCGATGCCGGCGCGGAAGAGCAGCACCCACGCCTCGAGAGCGATCTCCGGGCGCAGCGTGTAGTCGCGGAGCAGGCCGCGCAGAGCATCGCGCACCGCGCCCCAGTCCGTGTGCTCGCCGTTCGCGCGCTCGGCGTCGCGGCGCGCCAGCCCCCAGATCTCGTCGGGTGTGATCTCCTCGGCGGACGGTCCCGCCCCGGCCACGCCGGACTCGCGCACGACGTCCAGGCGGTTCTCCCGCGACCAGCCGCGGATCTCCGGCTCGTACATCGCACGCGCCTGCGCCGGCAACGCCGCGTACGAGCCGGGGTGCACGGCCTGCAGCACGTAGGAGAGCGTCACGCCACGATGCAGCTTCGACAGGAAGAACGCCTGACGATCGTCGCGCCGCTCTTGGCGGTCGAACGGCCCGGACGCCGAGTCCGGCACGACCTCGAAGCCCGCGGGCAGAGCGTCCTCGACGATGACGCGCTCGAGCGCAACGCGGGACGACACGCGCAGCGTGACGCGCACCTTGTCGCCCACACCCGCGCGGGCCAGCGGCCTCCCGATCCAGCCGGCCGGGCGTTTCTCCGGCACGACGACGTCGTAGCCCGGAGCGACGCGGCGCTGCGCCGCCTCGCCGGGCAGCGGCGGGGCAACCCACTCGGTGTAGTCGCGCTTGATGGCGAGCAGCGTGCCGCCGGCCTCGATGACGGCGCCCGCGGGCGGCGGCGTGACCGACGCCAGGAGCGCGCTGAAGTGCACGCGCCCCGGAGCGCTGCGGCGCAGGGCGATCGTGTTCGCGCCCGCGTGCAGCAGCTCCGCCGGAATGACCAACGAAACGGGCGCGTCCGCCGGCCGGCCGCCCGGCGCTCCGAAGTCCACGGTCAGCGGCTCGGCGTCGTTGACGTACACCGAGACGGTGCCGGACGCGCGTTCCACGCCGCGCAGCGCGGCGTACGCCGCCAGTCCCTCGATGGCCGCGGCGGTATCGCGCGTCGAGCGCCACGCCGGCCCGCGGCGGCTCGCCGCCAGCCACTCCGCCGCGCCGTCGATGAGCGGGCTGGAGGGCTCGACGGTGAGGAGGGCGAGCAGTGCGTAGGCCGTCGGCTCCGCGTCGGCGAAGCGCGCGGGGGCGCCGAGCAGGCGCCGCTTCTCGTCGTCGTGGGCGCCGTCCCAGTGCGCGCCGCCGTCGGCCACGGCGAGGGACGAGAGGCGCTGCACGAGTTCGAGCGCGTTCGTGGGGCGCCCGGTGGCGTCCATCGCGAGGGCCAGCAGCGCCAGGGCGCGCGGCGACAGGCCGGCGCGCTCGCGGTGCAGGGCGTTCAGGTCGGCGAGCTGCGCCTTGCCGGCGAACGACAGCGCGTAGAGCAGGAAGGCGCGGTCCTCGGCGGCCGCCCCGCGCAGGAGTTGCCGCGAGGCGGCGATCGCGGCGTCGCGGTTCGAGACCGACACGGCGAAGCCCGCCTGCTCCGCGCGCAGGTAGCCGAGCAGCCCGTAGGCCGTCATCTCGGCGTCGCCGCCGCCCGCCCCGGCGCCACCGGCTCCGCCGCGGAGTCTCTCGGCGAACCAGCCGAACGACCCGTCCGGACGCTGCAGCGCGTAGAGCGCGGCGAGTCCGCGGCGCACGGCGTCGTCCAACCGCTCGCGCCTGCGGAACGCCGGGGAATCCAGGTCGCGCAACGCGTTGCGCGCGGCCAGCGCGGGCAGGAACCTGTTCACGATCTGCTCCACGCATCCATACGGGTAGCTCGACGTGTACGCCAGGGACTCGATGAGCGAGACGTCGATAGCGGGCGAGAGCGTGACGACGAGGGACGTCGTACCGTCCACGGCGTCGGCCGCAGCCTGCAACTCGATGAACGCCTCCTCGACGAGCGTCCCGCTCGCGCCGTCCAGACGGCGCAGGCCGCGGGGCAGCACGGGCAGCGCGGTCTCGGCGGCGTCGCCGCTCGTGCGGGTCGCCACGGATACGCGCACACGCGCGACGCCGCGCGCGGACGCGGCCAGCGCCGCGTCGTGGGCCGTCACGGAGCCCGGGGCGATGTCGAGCTCGTAGCGCGCGTCGCCCGTCACGGCGGGTCCCGACGACGTGATCGTCACGACGCCGGGAACGGCCTCGTCGAGGGACGAGTGCACCACGGCGGTCGCCGTCGATGCGTCGCCGTCCACCAGGAAGCGCGGCGCATCGGCGCGGACGAGCAACGGCTTCGTCACGGCGAACGAACTGCGCGTGTCACCGACGAGCGCGCCGGTGGACGCGCCGCGGGCGGTCACGCGCCACTCCGTGAGGTTGTCCGGCAACGTGAACGTGATCTCGGCGTTGCCGTCGTCGCCGGTCTCGACGCGCGCGTCGCTGAACGCCGTGTCCTCGAAGCGCTGCCGCAGCTCCGGCACGACGAACGGCGCGGCGCCCTGCGCGAGCATCACGGCGCCCTGCAGGTCCTTGGAGGCCCACTCGGCGAGACGCCGGAACGAGTTCTCCGTGCGCGCCCGGAAGTCGCCGTCGGCGTCGTCAGTGAAGAAGCCGACTTCGGCGTCCTGCATCTTCCGCAGAGCGTCCTTCGCGCGCCCCCCTCCGCCGCCGGCGCGCAGGTTGCGGCGCCCGCCCCGGCGGCCGCCGAACGAGCCGCCGGCGCCGCCGCCGAGACCGATCGCGCCCGCATCCCGATCCGCCTCTTCGGCCGGAGCGCGCGCCGGCACGTCGCCGGCCTTCCGCGCCCCCGGTCGCGACTTCTTGCTCGCGAGCCGCCGCGTCTCGCGCATCACCTTGTCCCGCGCCGCCACCTCGTCGAGCAGCCCGCGCGCCTCGTAGTTGCCGGGCGCGATCTCGAGCGCCTTCTCGAGCTCCATGACGGCCTGCTCCCGCTGCCCCTGCTCGAGCAGCTTGCGCCCGCGCCGGACGTGCTCCTGCATCTCCTCGAAGCGCGCCTTGCCGAGCCGGCGCATGCGCTCGAACAGCAGGTCACGATTGGTCGGCCGCGTCACGGACGGCAGCGCCAGTGCGGCCGACGACGCCGTGCTCACGGAGTGCGTGCGACGCTGATCGTAGAAGAAGGGCTTGATCTGCGGTGTGCCGTCGGGCTCCAGTTCGTAGAGCGCGGCGTCCACGACGTCGATGCCGACGCGGGCGCGCACCGGGTTGCCGCTCTGGTCGGTGGTGCGCAGCGTCAGCGTGACGTCGTCTCCGGGGCCGTAGACGTCGCGGTCTGCCTGCACGGAGACGTCGAGGTACTGGAAGACCGCGACCTCGTCGCCCGCCTCCTGCAGCTCACCGTCCTTCGCCACGGCCATGCGCAGGAAGACGTTCGGGGCGTCTCGCGCCGAGAGTGGGAACGCCACCGTCGAGGAGCGCTCCTGCGCCATGTAGACGCGATGCTCGAGAACGCGGCCGCCCTCGTAGGTGAGCAGCACGGGAACGGGCGCCGACGGCACGTTCACGAGCACCTTCGCGACGTCGCCCTCGCGGTAGAACTCGCGATCCGCCACGAGCTTGGCGTGCCGGGACAGATCCTCGGTGTCGCCGCTGACGGTGATCTCGGCGGCGCCGACGATGTCGCGTCCACGGGTGTCCGCGGCTACGAAACGCGCCAGGTAGGTGCCGGCCCGGGGTGCCGTCAGGGCGACGGACGCGCGGCCGCGCTCGTCGGTGCTCGCGGGCACGGAGAGCACGTCCTCCTCGACGAAGTGCTGGTCCACCCGCACGCGCCGCACGAGAACGGCCCGGCCCTCGACCTGCACTGGCACGTGCAGCGCGTTCACGACCGTGGTCTCGAGAGCGAACTCCTCGCCCGGGCGCACGACCTTCTTCTCGGTCTTGCACATCACGTAGAAGCCGCGCTCGGTCACGGGCACGGCCGCCGCCGCGCTCACCCAGCGACGGCTCGGGTCCTGTGCCTCGACGATCAGCGTGTAGACGCGGTCCTCCTCGACGGCGTCGGTCACGAACTCGATCGTGACCCTGCCGTCGCTGTCGGTGACGGCCTCGCCGCGGGCGTGGATCGTGGTGCCGGCGGCGGCCCGGCGGCGCTCCTCCTGCTCGCGCTGCGGATCGCGGAAGAACCACGCGAAGTCGTCGTGGACCGAGGCGTCGAAGGCGTACGGCCCGCGCTGCACGGCCCAGCGCACGGGCGCCGCCGAGGCCACGCCGCCGACGGCGTAGCGCAGGGAGATCGTGGCCTTGACCGTGTCCCCCGACAGGTAGGCAGCGCGCCCTGGAGCGACGTCCACGAGCATGTCCGGCTTGCGAAACGCCCTGACCTCGAACGTGCGCGTGAACGTGCGCCCGTCGAGCTGCGCACTGACCGTGTACGTGCCGAGCGTTGGCTCGGCGACGACGTCGAGCGTAGCCGCGATGACGCCGTAGGCGTCGGTCGCGAGCTTCTCGTCAAAGAGCGTCGCGCCGCGCGGATCGCTGACGCGGACCGGCACCGAGAGCCCCTCGCTCGCCACGTAGCGCCCGTCCGTGACGCGCCGCACGATGGCGCGCAGTTGCACCGTCTGCCCATCGCGATAGAGCGGCCGGTCGGTCTGCAGGAACACCTTCGTCGTGTAGCCGAACGAGGCCGCCGCCCCGGCCGAGGCGTCGGCGAACGCGAAGTGGCCCTCGTGGGCGCCGTCGCCGGTGACCAGCGCGCGCAGCCGCGGCTGGCCCTCGACGTCGTCGCGCCACACGCCGTCGGCTCCCGTCACGCCGTGCCGGTCGCCGTCGAGCACGTGCACACGCGCGCCGCGCACGGGCTGCCCCGTGCGCTCGTCGTACACGAACACGAGACCACCGTGCTGCGACGACTTCACGATCGTCGTCAGATCCGAGATGACGACGAGGAAGCGCGCCGTCAGTTCGTCGTCGGCGGCCGTCACGATGTAGGCGCCGGGGGCATCGAACGGCAACGGACAGTCACGCCGCAGCAGCCGATAGCGCTCGTAGTCGGCCGGCTCCCAGTCCCAGGCGTGGTCGGGCCTGACGACGTCCACGTCAACGCCCTCGATGCCGCTCAGTCCGCCCCGCCGGCGCGTGAAGTCGGCGGCGTCCAGCCGGTACGCCTTCAGAGCGAGCTTGGGCACGTTGCGCAGATCGAGGCGTACCGTCGGCTCCTCGTCGGTGCGGAACGCGCGCGCGACGTGCGCCGTGAGTGTCTTGCCCTTCATCTGCACCAGCACGCTGCGCGCCTGCTGCGCCCCGGCGGACGCCGGCCAGCGCTGCACGATCTGTTCGTACGCCGCGAGCGCGGCCGCGAGATCGCCGAGCGGCCCCTCGTACGCGGCGGCCACCTGCAGCATCGCCGCCGGAGCGGCCGCCGACTGCGGGTACTTGGTCGCGCAGAGGCGCCATGCCGCGACGGCCGCGACATGGTCGCCGGCCCGGCTCGCCAGATCGCCGAGCAGGCGCTGCGCCTGCGGCGCGTGGTCATCGACGGGGAACGCCGCGAGGAACGCGGTCAGCGCATCGCGCGCCACACCGTCACGCCCGTCCTCGAGGGCCTTGCGCCCCTTCAGGAACGACGCCTCCGCGATGCGGCGCTGCGCGGGCGCCCACAGCGGATGATCCGGCCAGCGCTCGAGCAGCACGCGCCACTCGGCGACCGCACCATCGAAGTCGCCGAGCGCGAGGCGCGCCGCTGCGGCGCGGTCCTGCGCCGCCGGTGCCTGCTCGCCCCCGGGGTGCTTGGCGACGAACTCCAGGAACGCCGCCGACGCCTCGTCCGGGCGGCCGGCCGCCGCCCACGTCTCGCCGACGCGGAGCAGCACGGCGGCGGCCTCGTCGTGTGACGGGTAGAGCCGCAGGAACTCACGCCACGGAGCGACAGCGCGACGCGCGGACTCCTGGCTCGTGTCCGTCAACCGGCTCTCGCCAATGCGCACGAGCGCCGGGGGGGCCAGCTCTGAGTCGCCGAAGCGCTCTCGCAGCTCGTCGAACGCCGCGCGCGCTCCGCGGCGGTCGCCGCCGGCGAGACGCGCCCGGCCGAGCGCGTACAGCGCGTCGTCGGCGAACTCCCCCGCCGCGCCGCCCAGCAGCGCCGTCAACTCGCGCACCGCGGCGGCCGGATCGCCCGACTCGAGGGCGGACAGGCCGATGCGGTACGTCACGAGCGCACGGTCCGCCTCGGGCACGAAGACGCCCCGCGCCTTTTCGTAGTAGCGGCGCGCGGAGACCCAGTCCCGGACGCGGGTCACGCGGTCGTACGCGTCACGCCGCTCCTCGCCTTCGTACGCGCCGTCGGCGATCTCGCGGTACAGCGCGGCGGTCCGCGCGGCGTGCGCGTCGGAGGCCGCTTCGTCCACGCGCGCCGCGTAGACATCGGCGGCGCGCTTCCAGTTGCGCTTGCGGGCGGAAGCCTCGGCGACGAGGTACAGCGCCTTGACGTGCCAGATCGACTCGGGTCGCTCGACGACGGGGTCCACCGCCGCGAGCGCCTCGTCCAGGCGCCCCATGGCCAGCCGCGTCCTGCCGAGCAGGAGGCGCGTCTCGTCGGCGGCGTCGGCCCCGGGGCCGGCGGCGAGCAGCTCCCGCGCACGGGTCTCGACGGCGGCCAGGTCGCGGTCGGCCGCGGAGGCGCGAACCGCGTCGAGATCACGAACCAGCTCGGCCGCGTCCTGGGCACGGAGCACGGCCGCGGACGCGGCGACGAGAGTGAGAACGAGTACGAGGGTCGTGCGAGCGATGGAGCGGCGCATGGGATCTCCTCCGGGAGCGGTCTCCCCGTTTCGATGCCACGCGGCGCGGGAGGTTCCGTCCCCTCGTTGCGACCCCCCGATCATAGCCTCTGAGGGACGGCCGCAACTAACAGGCTCGAGCGCAACTAACAGGCTCGAGGAGCCCACGCGCCTCGCACCGCCGCCCCACGCACTGCCGCTGCGACGGGCGACGACCTCGTCAGAAGGTGCGGATAGACTGCCCGGCTGCGATGCATCAGACGTACGTCACCGCCGACCTGCCGGGCACCGCGGGCCGCCTGCGCCACGACCCGGCGGACTTCCTGGTCGAGGAGATCCCGCTGTACGAGCCGTGCGGCAAGGGTGACCACCTGTACCTGCGCATCGAGAAGCGCGGGCTGACGACCCACGACGCCGTACGCCGCATCGCCCGCGCGGTCGGCGTGAAGCCGCGCAGCGTGGGCGTGGCGGGCATGAAGGACGCGCGGGCCGTCACGGTGCAGACGCTCTCGATCGAGCACGTCACCGAGACTGCGGTCGAGCGCGCCGTGGCCGACACGACCGGCGTGAGGCTCCTCGGCATGGCGCGGCACCGCAACAAGCTGCGCCTCGGGCACCTGCGCGGCAACCGCTTCACCATCCGCGTGCGCGGGGTGGTGGACGACGCGCGCGGGCGCGCCACGGCGATCCTCGCGCACATCGCAGAGCACGGCAGCCCGAACTGGTTCGGCGCCCAGCGCTTCGGGATGCGGGGCGACAACGACGTCGTGGGGCGCGCCCTCGTGCGGCGTGACGCGGAGGCCGCGGTGCGCACGATCCTGGCGCCGCGCGACGGGGCCGACGCCGCGGCCGACACCACGGCCGACGCCGCGGCCGACACCACGG
>JAJRVY010000169.1 GCA_024277065.1 Planctomycetota bacterium | reverse complement strand
TGCTCTTCGTCCTGCGCAAGGGTGTGCTCCTGGGCATCCTGCCACCGGCGACGACGCGCGTCGGCCGCGGCCTGCGGCGCGCCCTCACCGTCGCCCATCCCGTCCTCGTGGTCGTCGGTCCGGTGCTGCTCGCGCTCGATTGCCTGCAGTACGACGTACTGGCGACGTTCCTCTTCCGCGTCATCGGCGGCGTGCTGGTCGCGGGCGCGGCCGGTTTCCTTGCGCACGGCGCCCTGCAGCGGGGCGTCGCGGCGTGGCTGCGCTCGGTGGTCGATGAGGCTCCTGGCGCCACGCCCGAGACGTCGCGCGTCGATGCCGCGCTCACCATCGGGCGCTACGTCGTCCTGCTGGCCGTCCTGTTCGGGGCCGTGGCGCTGATGTTGATCGTGCAGGGCGGCGACGTCGGCGCGCTGCACGAGTTCCTCGACGTGGACCTGCCGTTCCAGAACCAGGTCGAGGGCGCGCGCATCACGTGGTTCGACGTGATCGCCGGCGTCGCGCTCATGGCGCTGTTCCTGACGGCGGTGCCCAAACTCAAGCTGTTCCTCGAGCGCTTCGTGCTGCCGCGGACGCCACTCGACGCCGGTCTGCGCTACACCATCAGCACGCTGGTGGGTTACGTGTTCGCGGCGCTCGGGATCTACGTCGGGCTGGTGCAGATCTTCGACCTCGGCGCACTCGGCTACGTGTTCGCGGCGTTGTCCGTCGGCATCGGCTTCGGATTGCAGGAGATCGTCTCGAACTTCGTCAGCGGGCTCATCCTGCTGTTCGAGCGGCCCATCAAGGTCGGCGATCTCATCACCGTCGGCACGACCGAGGGGTGGGTCTCCAAGATCAACATCCGCGCCACCACGATCCAGACGCGCGACAACGTCACGATGCTGATCCCGAACAAGGACTTCATCACACAGGCGGTCGTGAACTCGGTGTACGGCGACACGATCCTGCGCGTGCGCGTCGGCGTCGGGGTGGCCTACGGCAGCGACACGGCTGTCGTGAGCGCGCTCCTGCTGCGGGCGGCCCGCGAGCATCCCGTTGTGCTGACGAGCCGCGCGCCCGAGGTCGCGTTCCGCGACTTCGGGGCGAGCTCCCTCGACTTCGTTCTCATGTGTTGGATACCGGAGGCGCAGGAGCACATGCGCGTCGCGAGCGAACTGCGTTTCAGGATCGACGCGCTGTTCCGCGAGCACGGCATCGAGATCCCGTTCCCGCAGCACGACCTGCACCTGCGCAGCGTGGACGAGGACGCCGCCGCGCGCCTGCGCGGCGCGGCGCCCGGAGCCATCGACGCGGACCGCGTCGCCGACGAGAACGGTGCGCCCGACGCGAGAGACGCCGCCGCCGATCAGGCGCGGTAGATCTCGACCCGCTCGAGCTTCGTCGTGGCGTTGCCGGCGCGCGCGATCATGCTGATCAGCTCCGCGCCGCTCGTCACCTTGCCGAAGACCGTGTGCTTGCCGTCGAGCCACGGCGTCGGCACCTCGGTGATGAAGAACTGCGAGCCGTTCGTCCCCGGGCCGGCGTTGGCCATCGAGAGCACACCGGGCTCGTCGTGGGCGAGGTCGGGACGGCACTCGTTCTCGAACTGCCAGCCGGGGCCGCCGGTGCCGGTGCCGAGGGGGCAACCGCACTGGATCATGAAGTCCGGGATCACGCGGTGGAAGACGATGCCCGAGTAGAGCGGATCGCTCGTCATGCTCCCGTCGGGCTTCTTCCACTCCACCGTGCCCGTCGCGAGCGCGACGAAGTTGCGCACCGTCTTGGGCGTCTCTCCTTCGTGGAGTTGCGCCTCGATGTCGCCCGTGGACGTCACGAAGCGGGCCATCAGTTGGCCGTCGCCCTCCACGTCGATCTCGGGGGCCGGGGTGTCGCTCTGCTTACTGAATCCGAACATGGGAGAACTCCTGTGGTGCATCGCGCGCACCGGATCGAGGGGTGGGGTCGAGGGGCTCCCCGGCGTCACATGCCGGGCAGGGGTTGGTCGCGCGGCACGTCGCCGTCGAAGTCCGCAACACGTATGGGCCGGCCCGTCTCCGGAGTCGCCGGACAGTGCTCGTCGCGGCGACGTTCGAGGTCGGCGATCACGGCGCGCTTGAAACTGCGCCTGTGGTCGTCGCCCGCGGACCGCTCCTCACGATACGCGGCGAGGTCGATGGTCTCGAAATTGACCCGGATGGTCTTGAACAGACGCGGGAACCTGTCGCCGGGCGCCTGGACGTGGTGCAGCCCGCCGCTGTAGCCGATGACCATGGTGCCCTCTCCGGCCGCCCGGATCAGGTCGGCGATCCCGCCGCGCACGGTCATGGGCTTGCCGGTCTTGTCGAGACCGCCGCGCCGCATCATCCGCCCCTCGGGCATGATGACGATCATCGAGCCCGGCCGGATCGACGCGACGACGCGCGACCACGACGCGTCGCGCTTGCGCGTGATCTCGATGACCTGCCCCGCGATCGACTTGAAGAGCAGCCCGGCGAGCGGGCGCCGCAACGTGACATCCGCGATCGGCACGGCGCCGTCGTACGCGAGCTTGCGCAGGAAGCCGATCGGCAGGGCTCCGATGTAGACCGGCTCGAACAGACTCGTGTGGTTCAGGAGGACGCCGATGCGCACGTCGTCCCAGGTTGCGGGCGGTGCGCCGATCCAGCCGACGTCGAATCGGTAGAACAGGCGGCAGAGCGCCTTCAGGAACAGCAGGAGCGAGTAGACGGCGAACGCGCGCATCGTCAGTCGGTGGGTGCCCTGGTGTCCATTCCGTCTGTGTAGCGCAGAGGCCCCGCACCCCGAACCTTCACGCGGGCGATGCCGCGACGCGGCGCGGCGTCATCCGCCCCGCAGCGTGACGACATCGGACTCGCGTCCGAACACGACGAGGCGGTCGCCGGCGTGGATCGGCGTGGCGGCGTCGGGCAGGCGCGGGCGTCCGTCGTCGCCCCCCGGCTTGACGAGCAGCACGTTGATGCCGAGGCGCGCGCGCAGGTCGGCGGCGGCGAGCGTTCTGTTGCAGAGGACCGCCGGCGCATCGATCTCGGCGACCACGAACTCGCCGACGCGCAGGATGGGTTCGTGCGCGGCCTCGCGGTCGATGCTGCGTGCGAGCCCCGACGCCATCTCGCGACGGAGCAGCTCGGTGCGGTACCGGGCGAGCACGGACTGCGTCGAGATGGCCCCCTTGAGGCGGCGTCCGTCGAGGACCGGGAGCTCGTCGCGGTAGCCCGCCGAGAGCCTCTCGAGGACGTCGTCGAGTTTCTGGTCGATGGCGACCGTGCGCACGCTCGAATCCGCCACGTCCTCGGCCACGAGCAGCGTCTCGAGGTTGCTCGCGTCGGCGAAGATCGGCCGCAGCTCCTGCGCCGCGATGACGCCGTGGAAGATCTCGTCGTCGTCCACGACGTAGATCGTCATGCGCCCCTCGGTCACGAAGCGCTTCATGAGATCGGCGAGGTGCGTGCCGGGGGCCACGCGTGCGATGTCGTGGCGCATGACGTCGGCCACGCCGATCGAAGCGAGGATGTTGGTGTCGCGGCCCGCCCGCGCGCGGATGCCGCGCCGGCTGAGGCGAATCGTGTAGATCGAGTCGCCGAGGATGTGCGACGCGAGCAGCGTGCCCACGATGCAGGAGAGCATCACGGGCAGGATGATCTGATAGTCGCCCGTCAGCTCGAACATCATCACGATCGCCGTGACCGGGGCGTGCGTCGTGGAGGCGAGCACGGCGCCCATGCCCACGAGCGCGTACGCGCCCGACGGCGCGGCCTGCCCCGGCATCAGCCACTCCATGCCGTGGCCCACCGCGGCGCCGAGCATGGCACCCATGAAGAGCGATGGCGCGAACACGCCGCCGGAGCCGCCCGGGCCCAGCGTGAAGCAGACGGCCAGGATCTTCACGACGACCAGCACGAGGAGCAGGCCGGTGCCGTAGCTACCGGTGACGGCGCGATCCATCGCCGTGTAGCCCGTTCCGAGCACGCCGGGGAGCCAGAGCGCGATGACCCCGACCAGCCCGGCGCCCATCGCCACCTGCAGCGGCTCGGGGAACTTCCACTTCTGGGAGAGCGTCTCCGACGCGTCGAGCATGCGCACGAAGGCGACGGCGACGACGGCGGCGAGGATGCCGAGGACGACGTAGCCGATCAGTTCCAGCGGATCCCGGAGTTCGTACTGGGGCACGACGAACGCGTGCGTGTCGCCGTACTGGCTGCGCGCGATGACCGTCGCCATGACGGACGAGATGACGATCGGCGAGAACTGTGGCACGCCGAAGTCGCCCACGATCACCTCGACCGCGAAGAGCGCGCCGGCCACGGGTGCGTTGAACGTCGCCGCGATGCCCGCTGCGACGCCGCAGCCGACGAGCGTGCGCAGGCGGCGCGGGTTGAGGCGCAGGAGCTGGCCGAGCGTGCTGCCGATGGCGGCGCCGATCTGCGCGATGGGCCCCTCGCGGCCGACCGAGCCGCCGGTGGCGATGGTCAGCGCCGAGGCGATCGACTTGATGATGGCGACGCGTGGGCGGATGCGGCCGCCCTCCACGGCGACGGCGGCGATGATCTCCGGGATGCCGTGGCCGCGGGCTTCACGGGCGAAGCGGATCGCGAAGCCCGCGGCCAGGCCGCCGGCCGTGGGTACGAGCACGATCCACCACCACGGAAGCGCGGCGACGTCGTCGAGTGAGTACGGGTTCGAGGCCCAGGCGAAGTGCTGAATGGCGTCGATCAGCTCGCGCAGGATCACGGCCCCGATGCCACCGAGGACGCCGATGATCGCCGCGAGCACCGTCATGAACGGCGTGTTCGTGCGCCTCAGGCGCCCGAAGATGTGGATCGGCAGGGTTCGCAGGCTGTGCAATGTCGGCTCTCGTCACCATCGACACTCACACAGGCCGTGCGTGCATGCAAACTCGGCATCGCCCTGCCGTGGCGCGGCGAGCGTGCGCGCGGCGTGCCGTCGCCGGGTGGCACTCGTGCTCAGCCGCGGGCGGCGCGCTCCTCGCGCTTGCGCAGGTTGTGGTCGAGGTGGCGCTTGCGCATGCGGATGCTCTTGGGTGTGGCCTCGACCATCTCGTCGTCGGCGATGAACTCGAGAGCCTCTTCCAGCGAGAACACGCGCGGCGGCGTGAGCAGGACGTTGTCGTCGCTGCCGGCCGCGCGGACGTTCGTCAGCTTCTTGCCGCGGTGGGGGTTGACGACGAGGTCGTTGTCGCGTGCGTGGATGCCCACGATCTGGCCCTTGTACGTATTCTCGCCGGCGGACACGATCATCTGACCGCGTTCCTGCAGGTTGAACAGTGCATAGGCCGTCGTCGTGCCGGTGTCCTGCGAGACGAGCACGCCGTTGTTGCGCGTGCGCGCTTTGGACTTGGCCGGCGCGTAGTGGCTGAAGACGTGCACGATGTTGCCGGTGCCGCGCGTGTCGGTGACGAACTCGCTGCGGTAGCCGATGAGCCCGCGGCTGGGGATGTGCCACGTCATGCGCGTCTGGCCGTCGGGGTCGGTACGCAGCTCCTGGATCTCGCCGCCGCGCTGGTTGAGCTTCTGGATGACGCTGCCCGCGTACGTCTCGAGGCAGTTGAGCACCACCTCCTCCACGGGCTCGTGGAGCTTGCCGTCCACCTCCTTCAGGATCACGTGCGGCGGCCCCACGGACAGCTCGTAGTTCTCGCGGCGCATGCTCTCGATCAGCACCGAGAGGTGCAGCGTGCCGCGGCCCTTGACGATGAACGTCTCGCGCCCCGGCCCGGCCTCGATCTTCAGACCGACGTTCGAGATGGCCTCGCGGTCCAGCAGCTCCTTGATCTGGCGGCTCGTGACGAACCTGCCGTCCTGCCCCGCGAAGGGGCTCGTGTTGGCGCTGAACGTCATCGAGACCGTCGGCTCGTCCACCGCCATCGGCGCCAACGCCTCGGGCCGGTCCACGGGGCAGATCGTGTCACCCACGGTGGCGTCGCCGGCGCCCGCGAGCGCCACGATGTTGCCCGCCACCGCGTCCTCGACGTCGATGCGCTCGAGGCCGCGGAAGCTCATGAGCTTCGTGACGCGGAAGGTCTCGCACTCATTGCTGCCGTGCTTGATGACCACCGCCTGCATGCCGCGCCGGATGACGCCGCGGTGGATGCGGCCGATGCAGATGCGCCCGAGGAACTCGGAGTAGTCGAGCGTCGCGACCTGGAGCTGCAGCGGCGCGACGGTGTCGGAGGGCGGCGGCGGCACGTGCTCGACGATCATGTCGAAGAGCGGCGTCAGATCCTTGCGTTCGTCCTCGAGTTCGCGCGTCGCCCAGCCGTCGCGTCCGGCGGCGTAGATGTGCGGGAAGTCGAGCTGATCGTCCGTGGCGTCGAGCGCGCAGAACAGGTCGAAGACCTCCGAGAGCACCTCGTCCGGACGCGCTCCGCCGCGGTCCACCTTGTTGATGCAGACGAGCGCCTTCAGGCCGAGCGCGAGGCTCTTCTGGAGCACGTAGCGCGTCTGCGGCATCGGTCCGTCCGCGGCATCGACGACGAGCAGCACCGCATCCACCATCTCGAGCACGCGTTCGACCTCGCTGCCGAAGTCCGCGTGCCCCGGCGTGTCGATGATGTTGATGCACGTCCCGAACCAGTCCACGGCCGTGTTCTTGGAGAGGATCGTGATGCCGCGCTCACGCTCCTGGTCGTTGCTGTCCATGATCCGTTCCTGGATCGTCGCTCCCTCGCGGAACGCGCCGGCCTGCTGCAACAGCCCATCGACGAGCGTGGTCTTGCCGTGATCGACGTGCGCGACGATGGCGATGTTGCGGATGTTCTGGGACATGGAGCGGACTACGTCGTGGATTCCCGCCATCGGACCGCACCCCGGGCGCCCGGCCTAGTTCTCCCCCGTCCGCACCGGTCGTCGTGCGCGTCGCTCTCGGGCGATCCGTGTCCGCGCGCGGCGGCGCCGGGTACCTTTCGCGGATGGACTCCGATCCCGATCCCGCACCCGCTTCCGCAGCGGGCCCACGTGACGTGCCCGACCTGCCCGACCTGCCCGACCTGCGGGATCTCACTCGTGACGCGTTGCGGGAGCTGGTCGCCGGTCTCGGCGAGCCGGCGTATCGCGGGGAGCAGATCTTCCGCTGGATCTGGCGCCGCGGCGCGCGGTGCTTCGACGAGATGACGACGCTGCCGAAGACGCTGCGTGAGCGCCTCGGCGACGTGGCGCGCATCTCCTCGCCGACGATCGTGCGCGTCGATACGTCCGCCGACGGCACGCGCAAGATGTTGCTCGCTCTGGATGACGGGCTGTGCGTCGAGGCCGTGCTGATCCCCTCCGGGGAGCGCCTGACGCTCTGCATCTCGTCGCAGGTGGGCTGCGCGCTCGCGTGCTCGTTCTGCGCGACCGGCACGATGGGGCTGACGCGCCAGATGCGGGCCGGCGAGATCGTGTCGCAGATCCTGGCCGCGCAGGAATTGCTGCTCGGCCCCGAAGAGGGGCGCTGCGCCGATCCGCACCGCCGCCCGGTCACATCCATCGTGATGATGGGCATGGGCGAGCCGCTCCACAACTACGACGCCGTGCTGGCCGCACTGGGCGTCCTGACCGACGACATGGCGTTCGGCTACGCGCCCGCGCGCATCACGGTCTCGACGGTGGGGCTCATCCCGCAGATGCTCGCCCTCGGCGAGGCCATCCCGGTGCGGCTCGCGGTGTCGCTGCACGCGGGCGACGCCGAGACGCGCCGGCGTCTGATGCCCATCGACCGCAGGTACCCGATGGCGGACGTGCTCGCGGCCTGCCGCCGCTTCCCGCTGAAGACGCGCGAGCGTATTACGTTCGAGTACACGCTGCTGCGCGGCGTCAACGACCGCGAGGCGGACGCCGAGAACCTGGCGGCGGCTCTCGACGGTCTGCGCTGCAAGGTCAACCTGCTCGCCTTCAACGAGTACGACGGTGCGCCCTATGAGCGCCCGGACGACGAAGCCGTGGCGGCGTTCGCCGAGCGCCTGCGTGCCCGCGGCGTCGAGGCCTTCGTGCGCACGACGCGCGGCCGCGACATCGCCGCCGCCTGCGGCCAGCTCGCCGCGCGGCCGGACGGCGCGAGAGAACCGGACGCATCGGCGGCGTCGTCCGTATAGAACTGCCGCGATGGGGAGCCCCGACGACAGCACGCTCGGCGCCGGCACGATGCTGGCCCACTACCGCATCGAGGCGCAACTCGGCTCGGGCGCCATGGGCACGGTCTACTGCGCCCACGACACGTCGCTCGAGCGCCCCGTCGCCGTCAAGGTGCTGCACACGCGGGTTGCGCAGGAACCCGAGATCGTGCGCCGCTTCGAGCGCGAGGCGCGTGCCGCGGCGCGCGTCAACCACCCCAACCTGACGCACGTCTACTTCGTCGGCCACGACGAGACGTGCCGCTTCTTCGTCATGGAGTACGTGCCGGGGGAGAGCCTCTACGAGCACGTCCAGGCCCACGGGCCGCTGACTTTCGAACGCACGATCGACGTCCTCGTGCAGGCCGCCAGGGGCCTCTCCGCCGCGCACGCCGGTGGCGTCATCCACCGCGACGTCAAGCCCAGCAACCTGATGCTGCTGCCCAACGGGACCGTCAAGGTGACGGACTTCGGGCTCGCCAAGTCGCTGCAGGGCGACGTCGATGCCACCGGCGCCGGACGCATCATGGGCACGCCGCGCTACATGAGCCCCGAGCAGTGCCGGGGCGACGTCGTGGACGCGCGCACCGACTGCTACTCGCTCGGGCTGGTCGGCTGGTTCCTGCTGGCGGGCCGCCACGCGTTCGACGGCGAGAGCCTCGGCAAGGTCATCAACGACCAGATGAACGTGCCGCTGCCGGACCTCGGCACGGTTCGCGGCGATCTGCCGCCGGCCGCGCGCCACGTGCTGGCGCGGCTCTGCGCGAAGGATCCCGACGACCGCCCGGCGACGATGGACGACGTCGTCGCGCTGCTCGAGAGCGTGCGCCCGCGCGCCCTCGACCTGGCCCCGCTCGCGACGCGCACCACGGCGCTGGTCATCGACGCGCTGTCGCTCGGGCTGCCGATCATGGCCGTGGCGTTCGTGTTCTCCTGGCTGCACACCAGGGGCATCGCCAACCCGTTCCTCGACTGGGCCGGGGGCACGACGATCGCCGTCGTCCTGACGCTCTTCACCATCGGCGCCGAATGGAGGTTCGGGGGGCTGCCGGGCAAGCTCGCCTTCGGTCTGCGCGTGGTTCGCGAGGACGGCACGCGGCCTTCGCCCCTGGCGCTCTTCTGGCGATTCGTGCTGCGCGCGCCCATCGTCGCAACGCTCCTCCTGCCCGACCTCCTCGAGCCACTCGCGTTCGTGACGCTCGGACTGCAGATCCTGGGCGGGCTCTCGGCCATGGTCTGCTACTTCGTCCTCGACCGCCGCACCCTGTCCGACATCCTCACCCGCACCCGCGTCGTCCTGCACCGCGCCGGCGACCCGGAGCCGGAGGGGTAGGCGCGGTGACGATGAAGACGCTGCGTGCACACTCGCTCCACGACTTCGGCGCCGGGCCGCTGGCCGACCTCCGCGCGCGGCTCGGGGACGAGGTGGTGCTCACCGTCGGCGGCGTCGATCAGGCAATTCCGGATGCCGCACGCGTCGGCGTGCTGATCGCGGGGCGCCCGCAGCGCGCGCACGTCGCGGCCTGCACGTCGCTGCGCGCCGTCGTCGTGCCCTGGGCGGGCGTCGGCGCGGCGACCTTCGAGCTGCTGCGCGCGTTCCCAGAACTGGCGCTCCACAACCTGCACCACAACGCGGGCCCCACGGCCGAGCACGCGCTGGCGCTGCTGCTCGCGGCGGCCAAGCGCATCGTGCCGAGCGACCGCCGCATGCGCGCCCACGACTGGAAGGACCGCGGCAGCGGCCAGACCGCCGTCTGTCTCGACGGCGAGCGGGCCGTCGTGCTCGGGATGGGGGCCATCGGGGAGCGCGTGGCGCGTCTGCTCGGAGGCGTCGGCATGCACGTCACCGGCGTGTGCCGCGCCGCCGCGCCGGGCGAGCAGCGCGGCGGCGTCCCCGTGGTCGGTGTGGATGCTCTGGCGGGCGCTCTGGACGGTGCGCTCGTCCTCGTCGTGTGCGTGCCGCTGACGGACGCCACGCGTGGCATGGTCGGCGCCGCGGAGCTCGCGCTCCTCGCGCCGGGCGCGGTCCTCGTCAACGTCGCGCGCGGGCCGGTGATCGACGAGCGAGCCCTGTTCGCTGCGCTGCAGGGCGGCCGCCTGCACGGCGCCGGACTCGACGTCTGGTACCGCTATCCGCGGCCCGGCGAGGAGCGCACGCCGCCGTCGGCGCTGCCCTTCGAGGATCTGCCGGGGGTGGTCATGTCGCCTCATCGCGCGGGATCGGCGGACGCCACCGAGCGCCTGCGCGCGGCGGCCCTCGCGGACGTGCTGCTCGCACTCGCGCGGGGCGTGGCCGCGCCCGGCCGCGTCGATGTCGCGCGTGGGTACTGACACCGGCCGCCCTGCTACCATGCGGGCATGCGCACCGCCCTCCTGACACGCGTCGCCGCTCCCGCGCTCGCCGCCCTGTCGGTCGCCGCGCTTTCCGTGACCGCCGCTCCGGCGCGCGCCGCGGACGCCGCGCCCGAGGTCGTCGGCGGCACGTGGCTGACGATCGGCAGCGTCGATCGGCGCGGGCGCGTGCCGTTCAACCCCGACGCGCTCCTGCGGCGCTACACGCTCGCGCGCGGCGCGGCGCCGCCGACCGTCGGCGACGTGGTGACGGGCACGAAGGGCGAGGCCGCGACGTGGACGAGCGTCACGGCCGCCGATGACGGCGCAGTCGAAGGGAAGATCACGCTCGCGTATCGCTCCTACGACGCGGACCGCGCCCGCGTCGTGCTCGCGAGTCTGTGGCGCGGCGCCGTACTCTTCGTCAACGGCACGCCGTACGCGGGCGACATCTACGGCGGCGGCATGGGGCCGGTGCCCGTCGCCCTGCGCGAGGGCGCCAATGACATCTACGTGCGCGGCGTGCGCGGGGCGTTCCGTCTGACGTTCAGCGAGCCGCCTTCGCCGCTGGTCCTGACGGGCAGGGACACGACGGCGCCCGACTTCCGCCCGGGGCACGGGCTGCAGGGCGACGAGGCGGCCGTCGTGGTCGCCAACTGCACGAACGACTGGATGACCGTCGTGGCCACCGGCAGCGGCGGCGCGGCGGGCTTCGACGAAGTGCGCACGCGGACGCTGCTGGGGCTGGCGCCGCTCTCGGTCCTGAAGGTGCCCGTCCCGCTGCGCCGCGCCGCGGACGCGCCCGATCCCCAGGACTCCGTGAACGTCTCGGTCCGCGTGTGGGCGACGTCCGGCAGCAGCGCCCGGCCCGTGGTGGCGCAGGGCGCGCTGACGATCCGCGTCGCCGGCGTGACGGCGCCGTTCGTGCGCACGTTCCGCTCGGCCATCGACGACTCCGTGCAGGAGTACGCCGTGCGCGCCCCGGCGGACGGCAAGGCGCGGCAGCTCGTGCTGTCGCTCCACGGCGCGGGCGTCGCGTGCCGCGGCCAGGCGGGTGCCTACTCGCCTCGGCCGGGCGTCGTCGTCGTCGCCGCGACGAACCGCCGCCCGTTCGGTTTCGACTGGCAGGACTGGGGCCGGCAGGACGCGTACGAGGTGCTCGAGCGCGCGCTCGCGTGGAGCGGCGCGGACCGCTCGCGCGTCTGCCTGACGGGCCACTCGATGGGCGGCCACGGCACGTGGCATCTCGCCGCCAACGACCCGGACGGCTTCGCGGCCATCGCGCCGAGCGCCGGCTGGTCGCAGTTCGACAACTACGGCGGTGGGCGTCCCGAGCAGGCCCGGCGCGAGCCGTGGTACGGCGCGGACGCGGCGTCGGACACGATGTCGCTGATCGACAACCTGGCGCAGATCCCGACCTACGTGCTGCACGGGACGGAGGACGACAACGTCCCGCTCGCCGAGGCGCAGCGCATGCTGAAGGCGCTGCGCGCCGCCGGGGCGGCGCCGCAGTCCCACTTCCAGGAGGGCGCTCGCCACTGGTGGGACGGCAGCGTCGCGGAGGGCACCGACTGCGTGGACTGGCCGCCGATCTTCGATCTGTTCGCCGCGAGCCGCATCGACGACGCGCCGCGCATCATCGACTGGACGACCGTGGGCCCCGTCGTGGACGCGGATCACTACTGGCTGCACGTCGAGCAACCGCTCGTCTACGGCAAGCGCGTGCGCGTGACGGGGGCGTG
>JAJRVY010000168.1 GCA_024277065.1 Planctomycetota bacterium | reverse complement strand
GTCCGCGATGAGCTGCTTCATGAACGCCGGAGGATCGAACATCGCGCGGTGCGGGTCGTGCCCGAGGCGCTCGAAGAGGTTGCCGGCGACGTGCGCGAGGGTGTCGAGCCCGACGAGATCCGCCGTGCGGAACGTCGCGCTCGCCGGCCGCCCGATGGCCTTGCCGGTGAGCTTGTCCACCTCGGCAACCGTGAAGCCCTTCTCCTGCATCAGCCGCAGCACGTCGAAGATGCCGAAGCAGCCGATGCGATTGGCGATGAAGTTGGGCGTGTCCTTGGCGTGCACGATGCCCTTGCCGAGCACGCGCTCGCCGAAGCCCTCGAAGAAGGCGACGACGTCGTCGCCCGTCTCCGGGCCGCGCACGATCTCGAGCAGCTTGAGGTACCGCGGCGGGTTGAAGAAGTGTGTGACGAGGAAGCGCGGGCGCAACTCCGCGGGAAGCGCGTCCGAGAGCGCCGCCACCGACAACCCGGACGTGTTCGAGGTGAGTACGGCGTGCGCTGCCATGTGCGGCGCGACGCGCTCGTAGAGCGAGCGCTTGATGTCCAGGTTCTCGATGATCGCCTCGACCACCCAGTCGCAGTCGGCGAGGCGCGGCAGGTCGTCGTCGAAGTTGCCGACCTCGACGAGCGCGGGCGCGCGCCGGCACGAGAACGACGCGGGTTTACCCTTGATCGCGCGCTCGAGGCCCGCCTTCGCTACGGCGTCGCGGTCGTCGCCCTCGCGCGGCGGGATGTCGAGCAGCAGAACGGGGATGCCGACGTTCGCGAGGTGCGCGGCGATGGCCGCGCCCATCACGCCGGCACCGAGGACGGCCGCGCGCTCGATGCGCTGCGGCACGGTGGAGGTCTTCTCACTCACGATGATTCTCCGTGTTCGGGGTCGTCGCAACGGGGTGGCGTCGTCGTGGGCCGCGCATCCTGACCACTCTGAGCGGCGCCGAAGGCGCGGGCGAGCATGGATGCGAGCGGCGCCAGGGCGGTCATCAGGGGAAACGCGCGCTTGCTCCGCACCCAGCCGGTGACGACCTCGTCGAGTGTCCCGAAGAACATGGGCCGCGCGATGCGCACGTCCAGATCCAGCCGGAACGCTCCGGCCGTGACCCCGGCCTGGATGACCTCGGCGATCACGTCGAAGTAGTCGGCGACGGTCGGCCGGATGCCCTCGGCGAGCACGGGGTCGGGCTCACGGGCGTGGATCTGGAAGACGTTCGCGAGGGCGCGGTCCTCGGCGAAGTACGCGAGGTGCATCTCGACCAGCAGGCGCAGCCGCGCGACGCCCGGCTCGGCCTCGGCGAGCGCCGGCCGACAGCGCTCGATGTAGCCCCCGAGGTGGCGCTGGAACAGCGTGATCAAGAGATCCTGCTTGCGCGCGAAATAGAGGTAGATGGTGCCCGTCGCCACCTGCGCGTCGCGGGCGACGGCGGCCATGCTGCTGCCGTGGTAGCCGTGCTCGGAGAACACGCGCACGGCCGCGCGCAGGATGCGCGCCTCCTTGCCGTTCGGGTCCGGTTCCCGCGGACGCAGCACGGCATCGCCCGGCGCACCTCCCGGCGCAGCGGCGGGCACGACCGCCGCCTCCGCCGTGTCCGCCTCCGACGCACGTCCGCCCTGACTCATGGAGCCTCCGATCGAGCCTGCACAGGCACGCGACGGCGCGCCCGCGCAAGACTGAATGAACATTCATTCATACCCGGGATGCCGCAGTGCGTCAAGCCCGATCCGAGGACTTCCGGGCAGAGCGCCGCCACCCACCGCAACAAGCGCAAGGCGGACGCGCACGCCCACGAAGCACGACACCCCGGGCCGCGCCAGTGCAGCAGATCCCGTGCAGCACGCGGGGCGGGACCGCCACCCGTCCGAGCCGCCCCCTACACTCCAAACGTTCGGGGCTCGTCCCCTCGTCCCCTCATCCCCTCGCCCGACCGCGAACTCGAGACCTCCTTCCAGTGACCTCCGCACGCCCGCTCGCCCACGCCTCCCTGACAGAACTTGCCGACGCGGCGAGACTGAACTGCGCTGCCCGGCTCGATACCGAGCGGCGAGTGGAGATGAGGCAGTTCTTCACGCCGGCGATCGTCGGGCGGTTCATGGCTTCGATGTTCACGCCGAGGCGACGAGTGCGGCTTCTCGATCCCGGGGCCGGCGTGGGATCCCTCACGGCCGCCTTCGTCGAGACCGCCATGACGTGGAGTGAGCGTCCCGTCGAGATCGACGTTGCGGCCTTCGAAGCCGACGATCAGGTGCTCTCGCCGCTGCGGAGCACACTGGCGGCGTGCAGGAGAGCATGTCGCGACAACGGTGTGCGCTTCAGTGCCCGTGTCATCGCCGACGACTTCATCCATGCCGCGGTTGCGTCGCTGGACGAAGGCCTGCTCCGTGAGCCGGCGATCCTCCCGTTCGATGCGGTCATCATGAATCCTCCGTATCGCAAGATCCGCTCGTCTTCGCGGGAGCGAACGACGCTGCGCCGCAGCAGTACGGGGACTTCCGAGCGATCTCGGCGACCTGGGCCTCACTGTCTCCACGGGCCGCGTGGTGGACTTCCGGGCGCGCAAGTTCCTCCGTCCGAAGCCGACGAACGGGACCGCACCGTTGGTGTACCCGGAGACCCTCGCCGGCGGCCGTGTCGCATGGCCGAAGGACCCGAGCCGCAAGGCCCAGGCGATCGCGCGATGGCCCAACTCCGGGAACTCGGGGACGCCATCGACGGCGAGATGCCCGACCAGGGAATCCTGGATCGCCTCGTCGCCGGAGTCGTGGGCGCATGAGCGAGGGACCGTCGCCCGCCGAGGCCCGTCGCCGGCGCGTGCGCATCGACGAGGCGCTCGAGATCCTCGCCGCAGTCGATGTCCCGCGGGCGCAGCAGAACGACAGGTCGGCCATGACATGACCCTCCTCGCTCTCGCCGACCTCGGTTCCCGCAGCCCCTGGGCGCAAGCGTCGGCCCCGTTGCGCGGCGTGACGGTCCTGATGGCGTTCATCGCGGACAACTACCGCGACAGAGCGTACGCGCCCAACACGCGCGATACGATCCGTCGGTTCACGCTGCACCAGTTCGTCGGGGCTGGGCTCGTGCTCGTGGAGGCGGTGGCGAGCCACGGCCCGATGAACCCGAAGCGTGTAGCAGAGTTGAAGGCGCTCTTCGACGGATGCAGCGCTTGGCTCGTGTTCGTGACCGCTCTTCCCGACTCTGCGACGTTCACGAAGTACGCACCGGACATCGCATGGGAGACGGAGGTGTGGGTCGCCGCGGACCCCGACCACATGATCCACTTCAACGGCGAGCGGTTCCTTGGGCCGTACCCGCCGCAGTAGGCGCGACGAGCACGCCAGGCGCGAGGAGGTGACGATGACCGAGGGCGATACGCGTTTCGTCGGCGAACCGATCGAGCCCGTGGCCGGCACCGTCGATGTCGATCGCATGGCGGTCGGTGAACCGGGGTTGCCGCAGCGCTTCGTCTGGCGGGGCGAGCAGCACGAGGTCGCCGCAGTGCTCGAAACCGGGAAGCGCTACGGCGACTGCTCCCACGGGAGCGGCGAGCGGTATCTGCGCGCACACACGTACCGCATCCGGACGAAGTCGGGCGACGAGATGAAGCTCTCGTTCGTGCGCCGGCCGCGCAGCGCGTCGGAGCGGCGTCACCGCTGGTGGTTGCAGACGATCGCCCGGCGGCCCGATTGCGGCTCGTAGGAGCAGACGTCGCCCCGGGCCGCGGTAGGATGGGCGGATGGGAATGGTGGCCGGCATGCTCGCGACGCGCTCTCGTAGGACGCTGATCCTCGCGGTCGTCACGACCTTCCTCCTGGCGGCGGGCTGGATCGGTCGCGGGTTCTACGACGTCGTCGTGACACAGGCCGAGACACGCAGCGTGGCGGACGCCGCGCGGGCACCGTCGGCGCAGTTCGAGACCGAACTCTGGGCGCGCTCGCCGCAGCGCCTCGCCGCATCGACCCTGTGCCTGCTCGACGGCTGGTGACCGAGTACGTCCCCGGCAAGCGCGTGAAGCTGGCTGCGTCCAGCTCTGACGGCGCGCACGTGGTGGCGCGTCTTCACGTCACGATCGCGGGCCCTCGTCGCCGTGGAGTACCACTTCGACGACGAGCACCGGGACCTCGGCCGGGTCGGCGCCGGATCGCGGACGACGTCGTCCGGCAGAGGCGCGGCGAGTCCTACGCCTCGATGCCGCGCGCCTTCAGCTCCTCGTCGCGCAGCTCACGGCGCAGGAGCTTCATCATCGCGCTCTTGGGCAGCTCGTCGCGGAACTCGATCGCTCGCGGGATCTTGTAGGCGGCGAGGTTCTCCTTGCAGTGCTC
>JAJRVY010000167.1 GCA_024277065.1 Planctomycetota bacterium | reverse complement strand
GCGTGAGGGACCTACAGTTTGGATGCACACCCGGCGCCGCCACCGACCTCAGTGTCGGTCGAAATGGTCCTCGCCGACGTTCTGACGCTGGCCGTCGCGGCCGCGCCCAGCCCGAGACCGCCACGCAACATACAGCCGCATGCACAGTATCAGTGCGCCTAACGCGATGACGATGTTCGCAGCGAAGCGGAGTGGGGTGTCTTCCCAGTACGCTCGAATCGCTACGAACGCGCCCATGACCACGAGGAGAACCACCAGCTTGAGCCACGAGCGCGCACGAAGCGCTACGCCCATATGAGGTTCCACAAGAGGAGCAGCAGGAACAAGGCCACTACGCCAGCCACCCATCCCGGTACGCCGAGCTTAGCGAGGAACTGCGCCAACTTCTTCGTGAGCTTCCCCCCGGCATTCTTCAGCTTCTTGAGGACTGCACCCTTGAACTTGCTCAGCGCGGCCTTGATCTTCGCCTTCGCCTTCTCCTTGGCTCGCTCGACCGCCTTCTTCTTGCCCAGTTTCCCAGCTGCCTTCCAGTCACTAACACCCTCCGCGATGGCACTGACGAGTGCGCTGATGTCGTCCCAGATCTCGGCGATTTCATCGAGCCCACCCAGTCCAAGCGCAGTCAGTATCTTGTCCTTGAGATTCTCCCAGCTGAATACTTCGCTCAAGTCCACGGAGGCGACGACGGGCAGGTTGAGCAACGGAGATCCCACGGAGCCCAATGCGTACTGCACGTTTGGCGTCACGAAACCGAACCGGTACGCCTCTTGTCGGAGAATCGCCGCTGCCGTCTCGTTGAACTCGGGCAACCCCGCGTCGGCGCCGCCGATTGCCGCGGACGCCGGACCCGATGCGCGTGATTGGGCGAAGACAACTGTGCCCTTTAGATACGCATCGAGATCACTCCAGAGGCCCCGAAACTCGGCGATGGTGACGTGATCGCGACGCAGCGCGTCGTCGATCCGGATCTCGATGTTTCGAATATCCTCCATAAGTTCGGCCGGAACTGAGTCGTCGATTGCTGCTATGGCCTTGTCCTGTGGCGAGCGCGGGGCGACGCCGAGCCTATCGCTTGTTGGCATGACCATCACCGGCGCGGTCGCAGACTCGTCGAACTCGGCCACGTACGGAGCGCGCTGCCCGAGGCGGGGCGCCAGCACCGCCGGGGACTGCGGCACGAGTGACTCGGATGCGCGCAGCAAGCCCGCTCCCGGTCGAACGCCCGTCGTAACAATCGTCGTACCGAGCCCGATGTCGGTCCGCTCGACGCTGTGGCCTTCGTGCCGTTGGCTGATCTGTTTGGGAGCCGTCTTCATCTCGTTGCTCCTCGGATGCGACAACCGTGAACCAGGGCGGCTCTACGCGCCGGCCTTGTCCACGTTCATGTGGCAGTCGAACGTCACGCCCGCCACGACGGCCGCGTCGGCAGTCAGTGTGAACACGACACGGAAGTACGCCCATGCGACATCCTTGTTGGGCCACTGCTGCGCGCCGGTGGCGTTGCGGTCGCCGTTTGCGCTGAACGGCGTGAACGTCTGGCCGTCGTTGCTCACCTCCAGCGCGAAGCCGAGCCCCGGCGCCGTGGTGTTGAAGATCGTGTGAACGTTGATGATCGCATCGAGTCGGTCATCCCCGTTGAGGGGGATCGGGTCGGTCGTGACCATCGCGACCTGACCCGGACCAGCGACCATCGTCAAGTTGTTGGCGAGAACGAGCAGCATGGGGTTCCTCCACTTCTCCGTTCGGGCCGAGGTCGTCGCGACCTCGGTTCCCCGTCCCGCCAGGATAGGTACCCTCCCGGGGGCGTCAACTCGGGATTCTCGTTGAGTCCGTGTTGCGATCGCGCGAAGCGTTGCCGCCTTCTGCGTCCCCGTCTGAAGGGCCGCACTGCGGGCGACGATCGGCGAGCCCTGCCGAGGGTCCGCGGCCAGACCGCACGAGCAGTGAAACGATTCTCGAAACCGCTGGTTGCAGCGCGAGCTGAGACCTTCCCCGCTGGCGAGTAGCCTCTCCTTGCCGGACTCGCGACCCGGCGCAGTTCTCGTCGGCCAGGGCGCGTCGTGTGATCGACCTCCTCGGCGGCCCGGCCGACGCCCACCGAGAGGTCGAGACACGAGAGATGACCGACGCTGACGCGACTCCCGGGCGCCAGCCGCCCGATCCCGAGGACCTCCTCATCACCTGTCACGCTTGCGGCCAACTGCGGCCCCTCATGGACTTCCGCGAGGAGGATCTCGACGGCGGGGAACCGTGGTGTGCGGGCTGCCGTGAGATCGCCGAGGAGTTGGCCCGTGACGAGGAGGCGAGGCGTCGATGAGCACCGCGGTCGTGTCGAAGCGGCTCGCCGAGGGGCTCATGAACCTCCTCGCGGAGCGGCGGGCAGAGGTGAAGTGCGCCCTTGAATCGTGGCGGTTCGTGGCGGTCGAGGCGGGCGCCGCGCGCGAGCGTGAGGCCGCCGCGACGGGAGAGCACGCACGCATGTCGGACAAGAGCACGGGTGACACATTCGGCGACGATCTCCAGGCCCGGGCGCGCCGACAGTTCGATGCCCCGCGACCGCGGCCCCGCCTTCTGCGCGCCGATCGACGTCAGATGCTGCTGCAGCCCACACACCTCGACGACCTGATCCCCGAAGACCATCGTGCGCGTCTGGTGTGGGCCTTCGTGGAGTCGCTCGACCTCGGCGCGTTCCTAGACAGCGTGGAGTCGGTGGAGGGACGCGCGGGGCGCCCGGCGATCGATCCCGCCGTCCTCATCACGATGTGGCTCTATGCCACATCGGTGGGCGTGGGCAGCGCGCGGGAGATCGCGCGGCTCATTCGCGAGCACGACGCCTACCGCTGGATCGCCGGTGGTCTCGAGATCAGTCACCGCACGCTCTCGGGCTCGCGTGGGCTCGCCGCATCCCTCACGACGGCGCCCGAAGTCCCGGTCACCAGCGCGCCCGGTGAACATGTACCCCGCGGGCGGTAGCGTCTCCTCGGCGCGGCTAGGGAACTCGAGCCCGAACCGCCGCCGTCCGCCGACGGCCTGCCGCGCCCTTCTCCTTCCGGCGGCGCCTCCGAGCGGAGGGGAATCGGTCATGGTACGGAAACCCGCGCCGCCTCCGGTCGTGGACCGGGAGATGCTCCGCGCGCTCGACATCGATGACCTCGCTGCGGCGACGGTCGGCAGTCGCCTCCAGGCCGCACTGGATGAGCTCGTCCGAGCACGCTGGCCGGCGGACCGCACCCGTTGGCCGCTACTCGCAGGACGTTTCGGATTCCGAACCTACCTCTTGGGTCGTGCGATCGGCTTGGGTCCGATCGAAGCGACGGTCGGAGAGACCCTGGCGATGGCGCAGCCGACGGGAGGAGTCCTCCTCGCGCTGGACCCGCTGCCAGGAGCCGGTTTCTGCGTCGTGGAGCCGATCCGCTGGTTGTTCGCCGACGTCGCAGGCGCCCCCGCCGATCGAGCAGCCCACGAGGCCCTCCGTTCAATCGCGAACGTGGCGGACGACGGAGCCGTGTTCGTGCTGCCGCGATCGAGTCTTGCCAAGGGCGACGATGTCTGGCCCATCCTGCCGCGGGTCACCCGGCAGGTCGCGTTCAACGCTGCGCATCATCGCTCCCTGCTCGACGAGGCGCTTGCTGCCTCCTTCCCGCCTGCCGATTGGCGCATTCTCACGGACGAGGAGCGCCGACGCCGCTTGTCCCATGTGCTGAGCGAAGTGCGGGCAGCGGAGAACTCGTCGTCGGACCCTCCCTCGTGGCGTGCCCTCGCGCGGATGGCCGGCACGAGCGTGCGGACGCTCAAGAAGTACGAGCCGCTGGCCGAAGCCGTCACCGACGCTCACCGCGGGGCCCACGAACGCCGCCAGGCAAGCCTTCGCCGCCACGCGCAGCGGCCCACAACCGACCGCCGCACGTCCTAAGTCCGCGCCTTCTCCGCGTTCTGCAGATCACGCAGGCTCGTCTAGGCCCTCGGAAGTCCGCGTTCGCCCCTTGAGGGCATGAGCGCCACGCCACACGCGGAACGACTCTCCCGTCGCGCGAGCTACTGGGTCGAACGACTTGACCAGGCGCTTCGGCACGGAGATCTCCGGGACGCCGCGCATGCGCAAGAGCGGCTGCGCGTCCTCGGATGGACCGTGACGCCACGCGCGGCGCATCTCCTGCTCCCACTCGCCGCCGACGTCACGCCGAGCGGCGAATGCGGGGACGGAGAGACGGACCGCTGTGGTGTCACAAGCGAGGCCCGGCGGTGACCGCCGTGGCCCTTGCCGACCAGCCCGGAGGCCCCGGGGACGACGGCGACATCCTGGACCGAGTGCCATGCCGCTGCGGACGTCTCGCCGTCATCGTGCTCACGCATGAGTGCTTCGCGGTCACGTGCGTCGTCCGGTGCGAGTGCGGCGCCTTCGCCCCCGCCGACGATCCCGGTGAGCGACGATGACGACCGCCGCCGCCCGCGTGTGCGTCGTGGACCGCATCCGTCGCGATGGTCGGACTCCCGAAGCCCTCGGCCTAGTCCTTGACCGCGTGGTGAACGGTTCCAAGACGACCGCGATCCGATGCCTCGACTCCTCGCACGAGGACCGCAACGCCTCGGCGGTGATCGAGCCGCGCAACGGCCGGGTGACGTGCCGAAGGTGCGGTCGGTCGTGGGGCCTGCTCGAACTGGCCGTTCTGCGGGGGCACGCCTCGGATCTACCTGGCGCCGCGCGGCATCTTGAGGAGCGGCTCTACGGAGTGGCGAACGCGCGTCCCCCCGGCTCCACAACCCCCTCGCGGCTCCGAAACCCCCACCCTCCCAGGCTCAACGCGGAGGTTTCGGTTCCGGTGCCACCGGAGGTGTCTTCGGGGAAGAGGCCGGAGAGCGGTTCGACGCCCTTCCCCTTCGTCTCCGACGAGATCGTCCGATCCCTCGGCTGGAAGCTCTCTCGCCACCAAGGCCGCGTCGGGCTGCGAGCGCCAGTGCTCGATGCCAACCTGGCGCTCTGCGCGATCAAGGTGCGCGGAGAGCGCCGCGCGAGCGGCAAGCTCGTCGCGTTCCTGGAGCGCGCGCCGGATGGACGAAGCGAAGCGGGACTGCTGCATGCCGACGGTCTCGCCGATCTCGGACCGGGAAGGCTCGTCCTGGTGCTCGCCGGGGAGACCGACCTGCTCGCCTTCTACGAGTCCGCCGCCCACGAGGGCACGTACGCCGTGGCGGTATCTCCCTCGAACGGCGAGGGCCAGAACCTCACTCCGCTTGCCGCCGCGTTCAAGGGCCTGCGCATGGTCATCGTCTACGACGCCGATACTCCTGGCCGGATCGGTGCTCTCGCCCGGGTGAAGGAACTCCGCGGCACGGCCGAGTCCGTCGCGGCACTCGCGCTCCCCTTCACCGATGAGCAGCGTGCCGCGCGGGCCAGGGATCTGCGCGACTGGATCGCCGCCGGAGGTACGGCAACGAAGCTCGTCGAACTCGCCGAGCGTGCCCTCCAGGGCGAGGGGATCGTCACGGCCCCGAGTCCCAAGTCGCGTCGCACGGACGGACCGGAGAACGCAGAGAGCGAGAGCAACGCCCCTGGTTCGAAGCCGCCCCCCTGGCAGCCGTTCCCGGTGGACGCCTTGCCTCCTGTCCTCGCCGACCTCGTGACCGAAGGTGCATCGGCGATCGGCTGCGATCCCGCGTACATCGCACTCACCGTTCTCTCGGTCGCCGGCGCCGCCATCGGGAACAGTCGCACCATCGAGCTCAAGCGCGGCTGGCGCGAGCCCTTGGTCATTT
>JAJRVY010000166.1 GCA_024277065.1 Planctomycetota bacterium | reverse complement strand
GCGCGATCGCGCGTGACCGGCGGCTCGGCGGCGCCCTGGCGACACGCGGACTGGGCTCGCGCCACAACCCAGTCGGACGTGTAGCGGTTAGAGTGATCGCCATGCCCAGCCACGACCTCGTCACCAGCGGCTCCACGTTCTACGTCGGGTGGGGCACGCTGGCCCTCATCAACGCCGGTCTCGCGCAGAGCAAGAACCGCAGCGGGCTCGCGTGGTTCCTGGCGTCGATCGTGCTGGGGCCGCTGGCGACGTTCTTCCTGGTCGCATTCTGTGAGCGGATCGACGTCCCGTAGTGAGACGCGCCCCGTGGCGTCAGTCGCCCGAGCGGGCGAGGGCGAGGGCGCCGCCGCACACGGCGAGGATGGTGCCGAGTGTGCCGAGGTAGTGCGCTGCCAGCCTCTGGCGGTTTCCGGCGGCCAGGTCCTTCGGCGTCACGGCCGGGCCGAGCTTGACGATCGCGTCCTGCGCTCCCATCTCGCCCAGCGTCGTGCCGATGCCGCCGAGCAGCCACGGCAGGGAGGCCGCGGCGAGCACCGCGAGCGCGGCGCCGCGCGAACTGCGCCGCAGAGCCATGAACAAGCCGCGGCGCGTGACCGGAATCACTTCGCGCGGGCCGGGCGGCTGTTCCATTCTTGCGCGTGGCCGGTCGTGTGCGCGCCCGGAGTTGTTCCGGTAATGCTGATGCCGACGCGGATTCTGCGGTAAGACGGCGGGTACACACCATGAGCGACGACACGACCGGGAACGCCGGCGGCGGCGAGCTGCCGCAGATCATCCAGGGCGGCATGGGCGCCGGTGTGTCCTCCTGGCGCCTGGCCGGGGCCGTCGCGCGCGAGGGACTGCTCGGCGTCGTGTCCGGCACCGCGCTCGACGTCATCATCGCACGACGGCTGCAGACCGGCGACAGCGACGGCAGCGTGCGCCGCGCGCTGGCGCACTTCCCGTGGCCGACCATGGCGCAGCGCGTTCTCGACGCCTACTTCGTGCCCGGTGGCAAGGCCCCGGACGCGCTGTTCAAGGTCACGCCGCAACTCAGCGTCTCGCCGACGCGCGCGGGCCTCGAACTGACTGTCGTGGCCAACTTCGTCGAGGTCTATCTCGCGCGCGAGGGGCACGACGGCGTCGTCGGCATCAACTACCTCGAGAAGATCCAGGCGCCCACGCTGCCGTCCCTGTTCGGGGCCATGGCCGCGGGCGTCGGCGTCGTCCTGATGGGCGCGGGCATCCCGCTCTCGATCCCCGGGACGCTCGATCGCCTCTCGCGCTGGGAGCCGGTGGAACTGGCCATCAACCTCTCCGGCGGCGAGGCGGGCGACACGGCGGTGCAGCGCTTCGACCCGCGCGAATTCGTGACCGCCACCGACCACGAACTGGCGCGGCCGCAGTTCCTGGCGATCGTGGCCTCGGAGGTGGTCGCCAAGACGATGCTGCGGCGGGCCACCGGCGAGGTGGACGGCTTCATCGTCGAGGGCCATCGCGCGGGCGGCCACAACGCGCCGCCGCGCCGTGCCGGACGCTAGCAGAACGGCGCCGCGCCTTCGTTCGGCCCGCGCGACGATCCCAAGCTGGCCGTCTTCCGCAAGCTCGGCAAGCCGTTCTGGCTGGCGGGTTCCTACGGCTCGCCGGAGGGGCTGCAGCTCGCTCTCGCCGAGGGTGCACGCGGCATCCAGGTCGGCACCGTGTTCGCATTCTGCGATGAGTCGGACATCCGCACGGATCTCAAGCGTCAGGTGCTGTCGCGGCATGCGGCCGGGACGCTGACCGTGCGCACCGACTTCCGCGCGTCGCCGACCGGGTACCCGTTCAAGCTCGTCGAACTGCCGGGGTCCACGGCGGACCCGCTCGTGGTCGCGGCGCGCCCGCGCGTGTGCGATCTGGGGTTTCTGCGCGAGGCCTACCGCAAGCCGGACGGCGACGTGGCGTTCCGCTGCGCCAGCGAGCCGGTGGCGGCGTTCCTGCGCAAGGGCGGTGAGGAGTCGCGTACCGTGGACCGGCAGTGTCTCTGCAACGGGCTGCTGGCGACGATCGGACTCGGGCAGCCGCGGCGTGCGGGTCCCGAGCCGCCGATGGTCACCGCCGGCGTGGACTTCGGGTTCCTGGATCGCATTCCCGCGGCGGCGTCCCTCTCGTACGCGGCGCGCGACGCGATCGCGTACCTGCGCTCCTGAGCTGGCGCGCCGACGCCGATCCTGCTCTCGTCTTCACACAGCGCGACGACGTACGTGCTACGTTCGTTAGACTGTTGCGCAAGAAGAAGAAGAAGAAGAAGAAGATACTCGAGTACTGAGGGGGGGGGGTGTCGTGCGGAAGGGACTCTTGGTCGGGATCGTCGTCATCGCATTCGGTGTCGGCGGCGTCTGGTCGATCTCGGCGTGGCGGGGCGCGACGCAGTCAGATCTACCCGTGGCGGCGGTCCTGCCGCCGGGCACGCTGTACTACGTCGAAGCGCGCAACGTGCGCGGGCTCGTCGAGGGCGTGCGCGCGAGCGGGGCCTGGCAGGATCTCCAGTCCTCGGGTCTCCTCGATGTCGCGGATGCCGCGGACGACGAGGATGCCGCGGGCGACTCCGACGGGGATGCCGCGGACGGTGGTGGCGTTGCTGCCCTGGCCGCCGAGGTCGCCGACCTCTCCGAGAAGATCGGCTACTCGCTCGACGAAGCGGCGGCCATGAAGTTCCTCGGCGCCGAGGCCGCCCTGGCCGTCTGGATGAACGACGCCGACGCGCGGCACGTGACGATGGTGACGCGCATCGACGCACAGGCGCTGGCGAAGGATCTGCTGGGTGGCGAGTTGGACTGGCGCGCCCTCCAGGCGGAGCTCAACGCGCGCGCCGAGCGGGCGGAGCTCGTCGTGAAGACCGAGCCCTATCTGGAGTACGAGGTCTCCACGCTCACCAAGGGCGAGGCGACGGTGTATACCACGCTGCTCGAGGACCTGCTCGTGATCAGCGACGATCGCGCCGGGGTGACGACCGCCATCGACCTGCGCGTCGCGCGCGGCGAGGCATCGCTCGATGCGCTGCCGGCGTTCGCCGACGAGATGACGCGGCTCCCGGGCGGCGCCCCGCTTCGCGACTGGATCAACGTCGCCGAACTGAAACGGCGCAAGCCCGACATGCCGGGCGTGGGCGGCGAGGCGATGTCCATCGCGCCGATGATCGACGCGATTGCGGCACCGGCCGTGGCCCGCGCGATCGAACTCCCGGAGAACGACCTCTACCAGCTTTCGTGGACGTGGTCGCGGCAGGGCGACGAGCTGTTCGTCGATGCGGCGTCACCGCGCCTGCGCGACGTCTTCCCCGGCGACCCGATGGTGTACGTCGAGGCGCGCCGGCTCGGGCAGCTCATCGAGGCCTGGAACGCGTCGCCGATCAAGGCGCACCTCGAGGGCTCGTGGGCGGCGAAGAAACTGGAGGAGGCGCTGGCCGAAGGGCAGGACGAACTCGAGGAGGCGCTGCTGCCGTTCTCGGAGCAGGATGCGCCCGATCTGGCGTCCGACGAGTTCACCAAGCGCTTCGCGTTGAACCTGGGGCGGCGCGCGGCGACGTCCATGTTCGGGGGCGACGCGGCGCTCGTCGTCGTGCGCCGCGACGGGCAGGACGCGCCCGCCGTGCTGGTGGCCGTGCGGCTCGGGACCGATGGGCGCATGGCGGAGCTGTTCGTGCGTTCCGCCGTGGACGCGTACGAGAAGGAGACGGTCGCGAGCTTCGAGCACGGTGGCCGCACCATTCGCGGAGCATCTCAGGCGGGCGCGCCCGGACCGGTTGCCTACTGGGTGACGGCCGGCGACCTGCTGCTCTTCGGTACCGACATCGACACGGTGCAGGATGCGCTCGATCGCATCGACGGGCCGACGGCCGGGCAGCCGAGTTCGATCGCCGCGGCGGCCGAGGGGCTGCCGGACGACTACCGGCTGCTCATGACGGTTTCGGTGCCGCAGTACGTGGCGCTCGCGACTTCCTTCGCTGCCGACGATCCCGATCCCGACATCCGGGCGATGAGTGAACTGATGGGTCTGTCGATGCCGTACGACACGGTGGCGCTCGCCGTCTATGTCGCCGACGACCTGTCGCAGATCGAGGTGCGCGCCCGGGCGGTCTTCGACGACCGCGACGGCAAGGGGCTCCTCAAGCCGGCGTACGACGTCGCGAGGGGCGCGCCGCGCAGCCTCGACGTTCTGCCCGACGGGGCCATCCTGACCTATGCCGCGCGCATGGATCTCGCGGGCATCCTGGCGGGGTACCGCGCCAAGGACCTGGGCGAGTTGATGAAGCCCGTGAACGAGGCCATCGCCGAGTTCGAGCAGAACCTCGAGGTACAGCTCGACGAGTCGCTGATCCCGGCGCTCGGCGACGAGTTCGCGATGACGGTCCTCTTCGAGAAGGACGCGGCGATGGAGGGCGCGCCCCCGATCCCGGGTCTGGCGTTCCTCGTCGGTATCGACGACCGCGCGCCGATCACCGATCTCCTGGACAAGCTGGCGGACATGGGACGTCGCGCGGCCGAGGAGGACGCCGCGGCGCCGCAGATCGTGACCGAGATGCGTGGCGACACGCCCGTCTACACCCTGCGCGGGAGCGAGGGAAACCCGATCCCGTTCACGCCGACCGCCACCTACATCGGCGACTTCCTCGTGCTGGCGTTGGACATGAAGGCCGTGGACGACATGGGTGCCGTGGGCGACGGCGTGCGCCGCAGCCAGTCGGCGTCGGATCTGCACACGCGTGTGCGCGCGGCGGGTCTGCCCCCGGACGGCAACGAGTTCTACGAGCTCGACTGGGACCTCCTGCTCGACCAGGTCGCGGTGTACGCGCCGCAACTCGCCGAGGCGTTCGTGGACGATGACGCGGTGCCGATGCCGGAGTTCCCCGATGACGGCGACATGGACGAGTGGCAGCGGCGGCTCGATGGGTATCAGAAGGCCCGCGGCGAGGCGGCCTCGGGCAAGACGTCCGACGTCATCGGCGCCATCGATTCGCTGCGTTTCATCGATTTCATGGCGAGCGTCATCGGCGTCCGAGGCGACGCCCTCGTCAGTCATGCCGTCGTGCGCTTCAAGCGCTGAACGGCGCTGAACGGATGCCCGAGCGCTCCCTCGCCGGGCCTGCTGCTCGGCCGGGGGACGTTCATGCCGCGGCGATCTCGGGACATCCGGGGACGCCCCTGCGTGGGCGTCCCCGAACGTCCCTGGTCGGCGCGGAAACGCAAGATCCGGGGACGACCACATTGGGTCGCCCCTACGAGCGTCGCCGCGGCACCGTCCCGCGTTCGTCTCCCGGTGCGCCCGCCGGTCCGCGTTCGCGCCGTCCGTTGCGGCGGCGGGGCGGGCGGCGCGTGGGGCGGCGGCGGCGGTCGAGGGGTGGCCGTCGAGGGGCGGCGGCGGTGGGGCGGGGCGTCGCGGAGGCGGCGGTGGGGCGGCGGTCGATGGGCGGTGGCGGCTGGCCGGCTGTCGGGCCGCGTTCGCGGTGGGCGTCGCACCGCCCGCCGGCCCGCCCGCGTTCGCGGCGATCGGTCGCGCCGGCCGTGGCGCCGGGCGTCGGCACGCGTTCGCGGTGATCGGTCACGCGGTGCCCCGTGCGCTCGTCGTGCTCGCCGTAGGGGTCGGGCTACGTCCCGACCCCGGATGTCCCTGGTGGCGGCGGCATGTCCTTGCGTGGCGGCGGGACGGGGAACGCGTGCTCCGCCCGTGCGCCGCGGGCGCTCCCGTCACATGCCGTCGATCTCGCGCGTGACCGCTTCGATGGCAGCGCCGTGGGCCGGGCTCCAGTCGGTGGCGCGCAGCTCGTCCAACGTGGCGCGGGCGGCATCGACGTCGCCGCCGCGGGCCTCGGCGCGGGCGAGCTCCAGCCAGCCGTCGATCTCGAGCGGGCGCGTGCGGATCACCTGCCGGCACTGGATCACGGCGTCCGCGAGGCGCTCGAGGCGTGTCCACTCCGCGGCCAGGCGGCGGTGGCCCTCGGGCTCGTGCGGCGCGTACTCGGCCAGTCCGGTGAGCGCGCGCTCTGCGCCGTCGGCGTCGCCGCGCCTGCGGAGCAGCGCCGCGAGCCGTACGTAGACGTCCGGCTGCGCCGGCACGTGCAGCAGGGAGTCGGCGAGGGCGGCGGCGACGGCCGGTTCGTCCTTCTGCAGCTCGCACGCGCGGACGACCTCGGCGTAGAGCATAACGTCCTCGGGCGTCAGGCGCAGCGCGACGCGCAGGTGGCGTAACGCCGCGGCGGGCTCCCTGCGTCCGAGATGGATGGCCGCCAGCGCGCGGCGGATGACCGCGGCGTCGAGGCCGCTCGCCGCGGCCGCCTCCTCGTAGCGCGCCGTCCACGCCGCGAGGTCGGGGATCGCCCTCAGCACGGCCTCGAGCGAGCCGAGGGCGCGACGCTTCTGCCGGCTCGCTCCGCCCCAGACCACGACCGCGGCCGACGCGGCGTCCACCGCCTCGTCGAACTGCCCCAGCCCGGCGTGGGCGCGGGCGAGTCCCACGTACATGAGCGAGAGGCGCCCGTCGCCGTTGCTCCGCCGCTGTCCCCTGATCCGTCGCTCGTAGTCCGGGATGGCGAGATCCCACAGCGCCGCCGCGCGGCCGAAGTACCCGCTGTCCAGGCAGATCCGTGCGAGAGAGTTGCCGACGTCCGGGTCGAGGCAACCGCGGGGCGCGAGTGACTCGAAGTGTGCGCGCGTCACGTCCACGAGGGCCTTGCCGTCCGCGTCGCGCCCCGCTCCGTGCAGGGCGCGCACGTTTGCGATGCGGTACTGCAGGACGTCCGGGCGCTCGGTGACGAGCCGCTCGGCGTGCGGGAGGGAGTCCTGCCAGCGCTCCTCGTGGTGCAGCCACGTCACGAGCGACCAGCGGCCCTCCTCTTCCAGAGCGTCGCCGGCGTCGGCGTCCAGCAGCGTCTGGATCGCCTCGGAGCGCAGGCGGAGTCCGCTCCAGAGGTAGGCGGCGCTGTGCTGCAAGATGCCCGCGGACCGCGGGTTGTCGGCGATCACGCGGCGCGCGGTGGCGGCGAAGTCGTCCGCCTTCTCCTTCCAGAAGTCGTGCCCGCCGCGGTTGCCGTAGAGCGCACGGCCGTGGGACTGCTGCGTCCGCAGGTCGCGGTCGAGCTCTCGCAGCACGACGGAGAGGAGGCGCGGCTCGAGGGCGCCGAGCCCGCCCTTGCGCGCGAGCTCCGTGCGCCACCGTGCCATGCGGTGGGAGTACGTGCTCCAACCATCGCTGCGGCGCCGGCGCAGCCACGCCGGCTCGTCCTCGATCCGCTCGACGCAGAGGGTCAGCGCCGCGCGGGCCCCCGCGACCGTGTGCAGCGTGTCCGCGACCGTGAGGACCGCGCGCGCCTGCCGCGGGCCGAAGCGCGGCAGGATCTCGGGCAGCAGCGTACGAGAGAAGCGCACGAGATCGCCGTCCACGCCGTCGATGGGCGCGACGCCGCGCGCCGGCTGATGGGCGCTGCCGTGGAGACGGCAGTAGATGTCCAGGACCTCGGTGAGGTGATCCGGGGCGTGCTCCGCCAACGCGCACTCGATGAGGTCGCGCGCCGCCACGTAGAGCTCGGCGCCACTCCCGAGGGACACCATGCCGCCCGCGTGCAGGCAGGCGGCGTAGAGCCCGTAGAGGCGTCGCGCGTACCACTCCTGCTGCGCGCCCGGCGGTTGGCGCTCGCGCTCGGCGAGCAGCAGCGCCTCGCCGACGCCGAAGTGCTGCATCGCCTCGTGCCATCCCGTGAGCAGATCGACGATGTCGTTCACGGAGGCGGGCAAGGCGCCGCCCCGCGCCGCGCGGTACGCGTCCAGCGCGGCCGCGAGTCCGTCGATGGCGGCGTCCTTGCGGTCGTAGCCCCACTCCGTCAGGTGCAGGTGGCGCGCGATGCGCACGCGGTCCATCGTGCCCTTCGCCTCCGCGTCGTGCAGTTCTCGTAGCTGCGCGAGCTGCTCGTCCGCGAGCGACGCATGAGGGATCTGGCCGAGGGATGCCAGGTAGCCCGCCATCAGCAGGCGCTCACCGGGCAGCCACGTGCCCTTGCGGGCGCGCTTCATGTGCTCGAGGGAACGCGCGACGTGTGGGCCGGGCTGGTCGAGCACCTCCGCGGCGCGGCGCTCCACCTGGGCCATCAGCAGCGACAGCGAGCGGCGGTCGGTGTCGGTCTCCGCCGACGCCATGCGCGCCTCGAGACGCGTGCGGATCTCGTCGCACGTGGCCTCCTCGTGGACCTCCTGTACGAGTGCGCCCGCCGCCTGGAGGAACGGGTAGACGGCCTGCGGCGTGTGCCCGATCACGCCGTCGGCGAGGGACGCGAGCAGCCGGAAGTCCTTCACCTGCCGGTAGAGACCCCGCACGGCGGAGAGCCGCGACGCGGGATCGCTGCTCTTGCGCAGCAGCACGCGGATCACGCGCAGGATCTCGTCGTCCATGGTCGCGGGCGCCTCGCCCGCGCGACCGGAGCCCGTCACGCGCGCGGACTCCCGGTTGACGCGACTGACGAGGTCGTACTCGGTGACGACGCAGTAGCGGCGCTCGAGCGCGCTCTGCCGCCGGGTCTCGTCGCCGAGGACGAGGTACCAGTCCGCGAGCGTGACGTACTGCGGCTCGTCCAGTTCGCCCAGCCCCGCGACCTCCTCGAACAGCGGCGCGGCCTCGTCCAGTCGCTCGAGTTCCGCGAGCAGGTAGCCGAGCGCGATGCGCCAGCGGCTCTCCACGCGGGCAGGCACGATCCACGACCGCAGCGTCGTCTCCAGCTCCGCCGGACGATCGAGCACGACCAGCAGCCGGAACATGGCCCAGCGCCAGTCGAGGGCGTCCTCGTCCTTCTCAAGACGTTCACGCAGCAGGGCCAGCACACGCTCTGCGAGCCCGTCCGGCGCGCCATCCTGGACGGCCGCGTAGGACAGCGCGCGGACGCTGCGCTCGCGCAGCACCCAGCGCAGTCCGCCTCCGGCGTCGTCCTCCCCGGCGGCGCTCGAGAGCAGCATCTCGCGCGCCTCGCCCTCGACGGCGGCGGGGGCCTCGGCCAGCTCGGCGAGGAACGCGATGCGCTCGATCTCGTACCACGGCCGCAGCGTGTCGTCGCCGGCCGCGGACTCCTTCGCGAAACGCTCTGCCAGGCCCCGGCGCGCGGCGGCCGTCGCCTCCTTCTGCTTCGCGCGCAGCGCGGCGCGCGGCAGCTTCTCGCGCTCGGCCGGCGGGCCGAGGAGAGCGTCGATGCGCATCGCGAGCAGGCGGTCCGCGAGCCACCGCACGGTGCTCGCAAGACTCGACTTGCGCACGGACTGCGACGCACTCTCGGCGGCGCCCGGCGCAGGCGCCGGGGCGCGGCGCGGCACCAGCGCGAGGATCTCGTCCTCGAGCGCGGGCGTCCAGGGGAGCTGCGTGAGGCGCTCGTGCAGCATCGCGGCGTGCCAGGCGACGTCCCCCGCGGCTTCCTGCTCCTGCGTGTCGGCGGCCAGCGCCTCGCGCAGCAGATCGACGGCCTCGGCGGACTCCGCGTGGGCGTCGAGCAGGGAGAGCGCGGGCCCGAACAGCGCGCGGCGCTGCGCGCGCCTCCGTTCGGCGCGCCAACGTGCGATCACGCGATCCGTGACGCCGCGCCAGACGGCGGCGTCCACACTCTTGCGATCCCAGGGCAACCAGCTCACGACGTACGCGAGGCGCGTGGGCGACATGTTCTCGATGACGCCGTCTGCTGCGAGATCCTGGCGCAGCCATGCGAGCAGTTTGCGGTGGGCGGGGGACCGCTCGAAGCGGTAGTGCGTCACGACGCGCGTGACGACGCTTGCGTCGGCCTTCTCGTCGAACGCCAGTGTCCGCGCGACCTCGGCCACGCGGCGGGACCACTTGACGTCCACCGTGCCGGAGTACCAGCGTCCGTCCCAGTCGTCGCCGAGGGCCGTCGCCACCGCGGCGGCGAGCCGGGCGCGCGCCTCGGGATCCTCGCCCGCGTCCGCCGCGGCCGTCAGTTGCTCGTCGATGAACGCGTCGCACTCGGTGACGCGGCCCTGCGCGAGGAGAGCCCCCAGCTTGACCTGCCACGCCGCCTGGTCCGTGGGCTGGGCGGCGATCCAGCGCTCCGCCACCCGCAGGAGCTCCTCGAAGCGCATGGCGTTCCAGAGCACGGCGGCGATCTGCCGGTACGCGTAGCCGCCCTGGTACGCCTGCCGCAGCGCTGCGCTGGACTCGATCTGCGCGAGGACCTCCAGCGCGCCGTCCACGTCGCCGCTCTGCGTGAGCACGTTCAGGAGTTGCTGTGCCGTCTGCACGTCGCGGGGGTTCTGTGCAAGCAGCTCCCGGTAGACGGCGACCGCCGCGTCGCGGCGTCCGGCCGCGAGCAGCAGCCCGGCGCGCTGCCGGGTCCAGACGGCGTTCCACCACTGCGCGAGCGGATCGTCGTCGTTGCCCTCCGCCGCGCCGGCGTGCTCGAGCAGCGCGAGAAGTGTGAGGCGTTCTTCGGCCTGGAACGACTGCGTCAACTGGAACAGCGCCGACGCCAGCTCGCGTGTCGCGGTACGCTCGCGGACGCGGAGGGCCTGCGCCATGCGTTGCACGTGGGTGATGAAGCGCTCGCCCCGCCTGCTCTGCGCGTACAGCGCGGCCGCGATCCAGTCGGCGCCGGGCTTGCCGGGCACCAGCGCGCGCGCCTGCTCCCACGCGGCCCACGCCTCGTCCCAGCGCTGGTACGTGACGTGGTCCGCGGCGATGGCGAACTGATCGGCGAACGTCGCGCGGCCCTCGTGCGCCGCCTGCCTGGCGTCGCGCAGAGCGACGTTCGATGCTCCGAGGAAGATCACGTCCCGGCGCGCGGCGAGGGCTGCGTCGAGGGCCGCGGCGAGCGCGGCGGCGTCCATCTCCCGCACGTCGAGCGTGCGGCGCAACGTCTCGCGGCCTTCCGCGTCCAGCGTCACCTCCTCGGTGGCCCACCAGAGGCCGCCCGCCTGCACGAAGCCGCTCCGACGTTGCGACGACGTCCGTTTCCCGCGCAGCATGCCGTCGGTGCGGACCACGAGGTGCTTCTTGGTGTCGATGGTGAGGATCGTCGCGTTCTCCGCGGCCCACGGCGGCGTGAGGCGCACGGTGACGAGTGGTCCGTCGCGGGACGTGATCGCCGCGTCCCACTGCGCGTACGCCGCGACGAAGTCCATCGTGCCGCGGCCCGCGAGCGGCGCCCAGTCGTCGCCGTCGTCGGCGGTGCCCGGCCGCCGGCGGCCGAGGAGCGAGCCAGCGTGCTGCGCGCCGAAGTCCTCGCCGTCGTACCACGTGTCGAGGGGCTCCCGGCCGAGGTACGCCACGCGGACGAACCAACGGCCGCCGCCGACGAGGCCGCGCCCCGTGCGCTGCGGCAGATCCTCGAACGGGCCCGCGCCGGCGCTCTTCTCGCGCAGCGTGATCTCGAGCCCGCCGTCGAAGTCCGCGGCGAGCGCCACCTTGGCGCGGGCCGCAGTGAGCGCGGCGAGCACGTCGGCGTCCCAGTCCGGCGCCGCGTCCGAGGAGCCGCTCGGAACTCCCGCCGGCAGGATCTGCGGGAAGCGCTGGTAGAGGATGTCCGGGCCGGAGGGCCGGTACCACTGCTCGGAGCGGCCCGGGAACGACGTGTGGCTCGCGAAGCCTGCGTAGCGCCCGTTCGCACCCGGCCCGCGGAAGAACTCGCGCCCTTCCGCCTGCTTGGCGGCGACGCGCTTCTCCATCATCTCCAGTCCAGTCACCGGGGTGGCCGCGCCCGGCAGAGGCGGATCGCGGGGCTCGCGGGAGTCGGGCGGGATCCCTTCGATGGCGCAGTCGGTCTCGTTGCCGTCGGGCCAGGTCTCACTTCCGCCGATGCCCACGACGCTGTTTGCACGTTCTTGGGCGCGGTCCCCCCCCGCACGACCACCCATCGAGAGGCGCGGCCCCGAGGCTCCGCCGAGGGACTGCATGAAGAACGCACCACCACCACCACCACTACCACCGATGCCGTAGGCGTAGCCGCCGAGGGGCAGACCACGCCCGAGGTCGGCGAGCTCCGCCAGCATCCTGCGCCGCAGACCGAGGCGCCATGAGCGGGCCTTGATCACCTGCTCGCGCCGCGCGGCCGCCCCGGCCAGAGCGGCGGCGTCGGCGAAGAAGCGCTCGCCGTCGCGCATGCGCACGCGCCGCGCCACACCGTAGCGCTCGCGGTCGGCGTCGTTCTCGAGCACCAGGAACGACGTGTACGGCGTCATGATCCCGAAGCGCTCGCTGAAGGCGACGATCTCGTCCCGGACCGCGGGCGTCCTGCCCTGCGCGAGCAGTGCGTCGAGGTGCTTGCGCGCCCAGAGCCGCGGCAGGAAGGAGTTTCCGGTCTCGCTCCCGGCGATCGTGACGTCGGCGGAGAACTGCACCGGCCGGCCGTCCAGCGTGCCGCTGACGGTGACCTTGCCGCGTTGCTCGGCGCCACCCTCGGGCAGGTAGCGCCCGAGCACGATCTGCTGCGTGCCGGCGGCGAGACGCGGCAGGCGCTCGGGATAGACACGCGCCGTGCGCAGACCCTCGAACGACACCCGCAGATCCTTGATCGGCGGACGGGCGATCTCGGAGACGAGTGCGTAGGCGGTGGCGGCGGGGTCGCCGCGCGTGGTGCGCACGGACCCGCCGCCGAGTGCGCCGATGGCGTCCAGGACGCCCTGCTCGTACGCGGCACCGACGCCGACGGCGTGGAACGCCGCGCCGGCCGGGATGCGCAGACGCGCGATGCTCTGGGCCAGCGCGACCGGATCGGCGTCGCCGGTCGTGCCGATGCCGTCGCCGAGGTAGACGATGACCGTGCCCACCGCGGCGCGCGCCGCCGCAGCCTCCAGCGCGGCGCGGACGTCGCTCCACCCGAGCGAGAAGCGGCGGTCCAGGGCCGCGAGGGCCGCCGCGGCGTTCTCGTCGCCTGCGGCCAGCGGCTCCGCGACGGGCCACCTGATCGTCGCGTCGCAGGCCATGAGCCGGAAGCGGTCACGCGGGCCCAAGAGTGCCAGCATCGACTCCAGGAATGCGCGCTGCTCGCGGCGCTGCACGGGCCCCATGGAGCCCGACGTGTCGGCTATGAAGATGACGTCGAGGGGATCGCCCTCGGGGACCAGCTCGCGCTGCCAGCCGCTCGCCTCGGCGTCAGGCGGCGCGAGCAGTAGCATGAAGTAGCCGTCCGCGCCGCGGCGATGGGGGACGACGGTGAGCGGGCGCGTGCGCTCGACGTCGAAGACGACCTCGAAGTCGCGCTCGGGCACGTACTCGTCGGCGGAGAACTCCAGCGTGGCGTCGTGCGCGGTGCGCGTCACGCGCACGTCGTGGGTGGGGGACGCCGCCGCTGTGATGGGCGTCGTCGAGTGGTTCGCGACGCGCAGATCGAGGCGCCGCAGCGAGTGCGTGCGCAGCAGCTCGCTGCGCAGCGCGTAGCGGTAGCGCAGGCGCGAGCCCTCGAGCGGCAGCACCTGCGTGTAGCGCAGGCGGATGCGCTTCTCGCCGCGGGCGGGGATGGGGAAGATGCTCGCCTTGAACAGGTTGCCGCCGCTCCACTCGAGCAGCCCGGGATCCTTGCGGCGGCGCTTGATGTCCTCGTAGATCTGCCGCGCACGCTGCCGCTCGACGATGTCGGCCTCGACCAACTCTCCGTGGGTCCACATGCCGAACCCGGAGATCGAAGCACCGGCCGGCAGCGGGAACGAGAAGACGCCCTCGAGCACGTCGTCGGTGGCGTTGACGAACGACTCCTCGACCGTCGTCACCGCGATTTGGTCGCGGATCACGACGTCCACCTTGTGGTAGCCGACGGAGAGCGGCACGTTGCGGCCGTCCACGTTGGCGACGAGCGAGCCCAGCCACTCGTCGGTCGTCGATCCGCGATAGCCGGTGAGCCAGCGCGGCGGCTCGCGCAGCGTCGTCGTGGCGCCGTCCTGCGTGCGAAAGACGACGGCGTCCGCGACGCTCGCTTCGAAGTCGCCGGGGCCGGTCACGCGGATCGGCCGCCCCACGGCGCCGGACACCTCGGCGTCGCCGCGCACCAGCCGCACGGCGCCGCGCTCGTCCAGCGCCGCGAGACCGCCCGCGCCGAGCACGAGCGAGCCGCCGCCGGCCAGGCGGATCTCGGCGGCGTTGGCGCCGCGCGGCAGCGTGCGCAGGCGGTCTCCCGGCAGCAGTACGGTGCGCGGCCGCAGCGGGCTCCAGCGTGTGCGTCCGGCGGGTTGCACGAGAGCCGCCCCCTGGAGGTCCGTCACCACGCCGACACGTCCGTCGTCCGCGAGCCCGGACGCGGCGCTGCGCCCCGTTGCGACGAGTGCCGTCGCCAGCGTCAGGAGCAGCGTGAGAGTGCGAGCGGGCATCGTGCCTCCGAGCGGGGGCGCCGTGAGTGGCGGGCGTGACATGAGTATGGACGAGTTCGCGGCGCGGAAGTTCACGGGAACCCGCGAACGCCGCAGCGGGGGCCCTCGCTCAACCCGCGGGCCGTGGTGTCCGCGGCCCTCCGTCGCTCGCGTCCGGGGCGCCGTGCGACGGAGGTCACGCCGCTCGAACGTGATCGCGGCCCGCGCCGCGTCCGCGGTGACGCAGAGGTTCGGCGGCGCCCTCGTCTCGCGGACGATGGGTGCGTCCTCGTGTCGCGACCGTGTGTCCAACCAAAGGTGGTTCCCATGATCCTCCGCGTCGCTCTGCTCTCCCTCGTGCTCGTCGCCGTGGCGTGTGCGAACACGCCGCCGCAGGCGGTGGCGCCGCCGGTGCAGTCCGCACGCGCCGCCCCGGACGGCGCGGCGCCCGCCGCACCCACTCCGGCCCCGCGGCGCCTGCTCGCGGGTAGCATCCGGGTGTTCGACGGGAGTGGCCGCGAGACCCATCTCGACGCGCTGCTCGACGACGTCGCGCGCGCGGACGCCGTGTTCCTCGGTGAGACCCACCTCGACGACGCGACGCACCTCACCGAGGAGGAGATCCTGCGCGGGCTGATCGAGCGCACGGGCGGCGAGGTCGTGCTGTCGCTCGAGGCGTTCGAGCGCGACGTGCAGGCGCACGTGGATGCGTATCTCGCCGGCGAGACCGACGAGGCGAAGTTCCTGAACAGGTCGCGGCCGTGGGGCAACTACCGCACCGCCTTCCGTCCGCTGATCGAGCTGGCCAAGGCCGAGGGCATCCCCGTGATCGCTGCGAACTTCCCGGCGCCCCTGCGCTTCAAGGTCCGCGGGCAGAAGGAGCGTTGGGAGGCGTTGACCCCCGAGGAGCGTCGCTTCACGCCGCGCGAGCTCTTTCCCAACAGCGCCGCGTACTGGGAGCGCGTGGATCGCGCCACGCGCGGCCACACCGGTGCGCGGGATGACCGCACGCCGCAGGAGCGCCTCTACGACGGCCAGTGCCTGTGGGACAACGCCATGGGCGAGGCCGTCGCCGATGCCATCGCGGCCTACCCGGATCGCGTCGTACTGCACGTCGTCGGGGGCTTCCACGTGCGCGACCGCGACGGGACCGTGGCACAGGCGGCGCGTCGCGCGCCCGGCGCCGACCTGCGCGTCATCAGCGTATGGCCGCAGTTCGACCTCGCCGCGGCGCGGGCGGGTGAGGGGCTCACACAGGCGCCGGGCGACTACACGGTGCTGACGGCCGCGCGCGCCAGCGGGCTCGACGAGGGGCGCTGGGCGGTCGAGGTCGGCGCCGACCTCCGCTACAAGATCCGCGTTCCGGACGATGCGACGGACGAGGAACCGGCGCCGCTGCTCGTGTGGCTCGGTGACGACGGCGCGCGCGACGACGACGGTCTGCGCTACTGGAGACTCGCGCTCGGGGACGCCGCGGCCGTCGTGTCCGTGGATCCGCTGCTGCTCTCCGAGGAAGAGGATCTCTCGCTCGGCGGGCGCTGGTTCTGGACCGACACGTTCACGTCCGACGTCTCGCGCGCCGAGCGTGGCATCGAGCGCCTCGTCGAGTACGTGACGCGGCGCTTCCCGGTGGACGGCGAGCGCGTCGTCGTCGCGGGTCGCGGGACGGGCGCCACGGTCGTGCTGTGGGCGGCGATGTACACCGGCTCGCTGGACGGCGTGCTGATCGCCGCGCAGCCGCGCCGCACGGGGCGCCTGCAGATGGCCGGTCTGCCTGACGAGAAGTCGTCGGTCGCGCGGCTGCTCGGCATCACCGCCGCCGATCGCGCCGACGACCTTCGCGGCCTGCTCGCGGACTACTTCGACATGGGCATCCCGACCGAGATCGCAATCGCTCCGGACGGCTCTTCCGGGCTGCTGTCGCAGATCGAGAGCGCGGTTCGCGACGCACTCGTACTCGCGCAGCAACCGGAGACGGCCCCGACCGCCGATCCGGCGCCGCAGGGGAAGGGCCGCAAGCTGGTGCGGCTCGGCGTCGATACCCCGACGGCCTCGCGCTGGGCGGACCTCTTCGTGCGCTCGTCGTTGGCGCGCGGAGCGCCGGTGGAGCTTGCCGCGCCCGGCGGCGAGGGCGAGCTCCTCGACATCGGCGGGATCTTCTCCGTCGCGGACGCCGCGCGGCCGGGTGTCCTTCCCGCCGCGCCGGGCCCCTTCGGCGGCTCGACCGTCGTCGTCGTGCCGGCCGCTGCCGACGACGCGCTGCGGGAGCAGTGGAAGAGGCTGGCGGAGGACGACCCGCTCGCGGGGCGCAGCCGTTTCCTGCGCCTGGTGCTGGCGTTCGAGGACGGCTCGCCGTCGCTGCCGGAGGCGCTCGCCGGGCTGAAGGCCGCGGGGCGCAAGAACGTGATGATCGTGCCGGCGCGCTTCTGCGCGGGCGGCGATGAGATGCGCGCGCTGCGCCGCGCCGCCGGCGACGTGCTGGAGGGCATGACCGTGCACTGGCTGCCGGGCCTCGGCCTGGGACTCGCCACGCGGCAGTAGCGAGGCGTCGCCAGCCCGCGTGCACGTGCCGGAGCGGTCTGCGAAGATGTCCCCGGCAGTGGTTCTCACGGCGAGGGGGCAGGTATGACGATCGATCGACGACGGACGGCGCGCGCGGGCCGCGTGGCCGTGTGCGCGGCGCGGGCGCGTTTCGCTTCGCGCGCCCCGAGGATCTCCACGACGACCCGTTCGACGGCACGCAGGCGGTACTCGTCTCGACCGGACGCGGCTCGTCAGTCCCCGCGGACACGTGGGGCACGGTCTATCGCGTCGCGACGGACCTGCGCAACCTGCGGCGCCCGCGCGCGGTGCTCACGATCCTGCACGACGGCGACGGCGTGGCCGTCCCCGATTCCGGGCTGCGCAGCCCAGACAACGTCGTCTGGGCGGAGGACGGGTTCCTCTACGTGCAGGAGGACGCCGCGACGGGTGCGTTCGGCGCTGCGTCGCGGCGCGAGGCGTCGGTGTGGGCACTCGACCCGGAGTTCGGCACGATCACGCGGATCGCGGAGATGGACCGCGGCGCCGTGCCCGCGGGACAGACGGACGGCGCCGCCGGTGACCTCGGCGCCTGGGAGTCCTCCGGTGTCATCGACGTGACGCGGCTCTTCCGCACGAGGCCCGGCGAGCGTCTGCTGCTGCTCGACGTGCAGGCGTACGGCATCGCGCTCGGCAGCGACGACCTGAAGGAGGGCGGGCAGCTTCTCCTGCTGTCGGTCGGCGGGGGCGACTGACGGTCGCCCTCGCCCTCGTCGACGCCATGCGAGGGCCTCTACTGCAGACCGGGCGGGTTGCTGGTCTTGTGCTTGTTGTTGGTGAAGGTGTTGCTGCCGTCGTCCACGCGGTCGCGCAGGTCGTTGCCGCCGCTGCCCTTCACCTTGTTGTTGCGGATCACGTTGTTGCGCGTATCGACCTCGATGCCGTTCTCGCTCGCCTTGATGATCTTGGAGTTCTCCACGATGTTGCCGTCGCCATCGTCGAGATCCACGCCGTCGCCGCCGGCCTTGACGACCTTGCAGTTCGTGATGAGCGTGTTGGTGCCATCGACATGGAGCCCGTCGCCGAGGGGCTTGATGATCTTGAGGCTCTCCATGCGATTGCCGTCTCCGCCGTCCATGTCGAAGCCGTCGCCCAGGACCTTCTTGATGGAGACCTTGATGAACTGGTTGCGGCTGCCGTTCAGGTCGATGCCGTCGTCCCGGCACTGCTTGATCTTCGTGTTCACCACGAGGCTGTCGTCGGTCGTCACGCCGAGATCGTCGGACATCGCGATGCCGTCGTTGCCGGTCCTCTGAATCTTGCAGCGGTCGATCGTGATGCGCTGGCTGTCGTCGATCTCCATGCCGGAGTCGTCGGAGTTCGTCACCCGGCACTTCTCGAACGTGATCGAGTCACCGCCCGTCACGAACACGCAGTTGGGGGCCCCGTTCTGGAACACGATCCCCGTGAACGACAGGTCCGAGCAGTCGTTCAGGATCAACGCCGTGTTGTCGTTGCCGCCGTCGATGCGGGGGGTTCCCTTGCCGACGAAGGTCAGATCGGAGCGGCCGTTCAGCGTGATCGGACCATCGTAGACGCCCCTCCGAATCTCGATCACGTCGCCCGGACCCGCGGCGTCGATCACGGCTTGGAGGTCGTCCCGCGGGCCGACCGAGACCGTCGGCGGGTCGGCCGCCTTCGAGACCACGGTCCCCAGCAGCCCCACCATGAGAATCGCCCCGCTGTACACGTACGCCTTGCGCATCACCGGCTCCTTCCCGAG
>JAJRVY010000165.1 GCA_024277065.1 Planctomycetota bacterium | reverse complement strand
GTCGGCGCCGAGGACGCCGTCGGCCTGAACTCCTGCACGGCGGGCCTCCAGACCGCGCTCGTACTGTCGGGCGTGGGACCGGGCGACGTGGTCGTGACGACGCCGATGACCTTCGCGGGGACGGCCAACGCGATCGAGCACAGCGGCGCGCGTCTGCTGCTCGCCGACGTCGATGCCGAGACGCTGAACGTCGATCCGGCGTCGGTGCGGCGCGTCGTCGAGAGCGCGCTCGCGCGCGGTGATCGCGTGCGTGCGCTGCTGCCCGTGCACTACGGCGGGCATCCGTGCGACATGGACGCCCTCGACGCCGTCGCGCGGGAGTTCGGGCTGGTGCTGGTGGAGGACGCGGCGCACGCGCTTCCCGCGACGTATGGCGGGCGGATGATCGGCGGGCGCGGCGACGGCGTGCTGACGTCGTTCTCGTTCTACGCCAACAAGAACCTCACGACGGGCGAGGGCGGCATGCTCACCGGGCCGCCGGCGCTGCTCGAGCGCGCTCGCGTGTACCGCAACCACGGGCTGTCACGCGATCCGTGGCGCCGGGGTGGCGTGCACGCGTCATGGCGCTACGAGGTCCGCGCGCCCGGCCACAAGTTCAACATGACGGACGTCGCGGCGGCTCTGGGACTCTGTCAGCTCGCGAAGCTGCCGGCCTTCCACGCGCGGCGGCGGGCCGTCGCCGCGCGCTACACCGAGGCGTTCGAGGGGTGCCCGGCGCTGCGCTGCCCGAGCGAGCGCGACGGCGTCACGAGTGCGTGGCACCTCTACCCCGTGCGGCTGCGACTCGAGCGGCTGCGCATCGACCGCGACCGCGTCATCCGCGAACTCGGCGCGCGCAACGTCGGCGCCGGCGTGCACTTCATCCCGGTACACCTGCACCCCTTCTACCGCGATCGCTACGGCCTCCGGGAGGGCGACTTCCCCGTCGCCGAGGACGCCTTCCGGCAGCTCGTCTCGCTGCCGCTCCATCCGCTCCTGTCGGACGGCGACGTGGACGACGTGATCGGCGCGGTGCTCGACGTCACGGCGAGGTTCGGGGCATGAGGGCCTTCGACGTCGTCTGTGCGCTGCTCGGTCTGCTGCTGCTCGCGCCGCTCGCGGCGCTGGCTGCACTGGCCGTCGCCGCGGAGTCGCGCGGCGGCGTGCTGCACGCGGCGCGGCGCGTCGGACGCGGCGGCGTGCCGTTCACGATGTGGAAACTGCGCACCATGCGCCAGGGGGCCGGCGGACCGCTGACGGCCGGTGGCGATGCGCGCATCACGCGCGTCGGCGCCGCGCTGCGACGACTCCGCCTCGACGAGTGGCCGCAGCTCTGGAACGTCCTGCGGGGCGAGATGAGCCTCGTCGGGCCGCGTCCGGAGGATCCGTCGCTGGTCGATCTGCGGGACCGCCGCTGGACGCGCGTGTTGTCGGTGCGGCCGGGGATCACCGGGCCGACGCAGCTCGCGTGGGCGGCGCGCGAGCCCGGCCTTCTGCGCGGCGCGGACCGCGTTGCGACGTACCGGCGTGAGATCCTTCCGGCGAAGCTCGCGAGCGACGTGCGCTACGTCGAGGGGCGCAGCATCCGCGGCGATCTGCGCCTTCTCGCGGCGACGCTGCTCGCGCCGCTGCGGCGCGTGGCATGAGCGATCCGTGGCCCGGGATGCGCGTCGAGGCGGCGTCGCCGGACGAGGTTCGTACGACCGGCTCGATCTGGCGCCGCGGCGGCGACGGCACGATGGACGTCCGGCAGCGCATCGGCGCGCGGCGGCCGCTGCTGCGCCTGCACGGCATGACCGACGACGTCGCGCGCACAGTGCGCGATGACTCCGTACTCGTCGTCCGCGCGCGGGCTCCGGTGACGATCCGCGTCGAGCCGCTGTTCGCGCCCGTCCACGTCGCGCGGCACCGCGGCCGCTTCATGGTGCTCGACGAGCACGGCGGCTACGGCGTCTACCCGCTGCGCCCACGGCTCGTCACGCGGACGGACGTGCTGCGTCTCGGGGCGGGCGAGGAGGCGTGGATCGCGGCCTTCCCGCCGCGGGAGCGTTCGCCCGTGCGCGCGTCGCAGCGCGTCGCCCACGAGGGGCGGCCCGCGCCGTTTCCGGAGGGCGCCTATCCGTCCGCCGACATCGTGGCCGACGCGGCCCGGCACTGCGGCGTCTTCTGCCTGCACGCCTACTTCTGGAAGGCCGCCGCCGCGGCGGACCGCCCGCGGCTCGGCCGCTACGCCGGGCGGCGTTGCTCGTGGCGCACGCGGCGGCACGAGCCGCACGATGCGGCGCGTTTAGCGGCGCTGCGTGATGCCGTGCGCGCCGCCGGGATGGAGTTCGTCGTCTACCTGAGCCCGGAGCACTGCCGCGCACCGGACATCGAGTCGGAGATGTCGCGCGTGCTCGACGAGTATGGCGTGGACGGTCTGTACCTCGACGGCGTGGCGAACGACCTCGCGTCTCTCGATCACGTCGTGCGCCGGGCGCGGCAGATCCTCGGGCCGCGGCGCATCCTCTACCTGAACGCGACGAATCAGCCGTTCGGGACGCCGCGCGTCTACGCACCGTTCGTGGACGCGCAGTGCGACTTCGTGCTGCGCGGGGACAGCGGCCGCGGCGGCCTCGCGCGCGACGCGTTCCTGCGCTTCGCGGTCAGCGGCCGGGGCATCTCGAACGCCGAGGGGCTGTGGTGCCACTACGGCTCCGCCGGGCGCCCGGTCCTGCGCGAGCGCATGCCGGGTGCGGACGACGTGCGCGCTGCGCACGCCGTGGGCGCGCACCTCTGGCGCCGCTCGCAGGCCTGGCGTGAAGCCGGCGACGACCCGGCGCTGTTCGATCGCTGGTCCGTAGCAGCGCCCCGCTGCCGCGATTGAGCGTGCCGTGCGCCCGCCGCGGAGAGGGGGCGGAGGCGCACGGCGCATTGGGGTCGGTCAGGCGCTCACGAGTTCTTGTTCGCGTGTCGCCGTCGTCTGCGGCGGCAGTGCGCTGCCGCCGTCGATGCCGTCGGGGCCCGCACTGCGGTCCAGGCTGTGGCCCGTGAAGAGTCCGAGTATGAACCACGCGAACGATGCGACGCCCGCAAGGAACATCGTGTCGCCGACGATGCGCATCCAGCGCAGGTTCTCCATGAAGCCCTGCTGCATGAACTCCGAGCCGCGGGCGAACCACAGCCCGGTATCCATGCTGGCGTACGCCTGAGCGAGCCCGATCGGCAGGAGCGAGAGCGCGATCATCGCGACGAGCCCGCAGTTCATGAGCCAGAAGCCGCGCCCCAGCCAGGTCTCCTTCCACGCGTGCTCCGGATGGATGCGGCGCAGGACGAGCAGGATGAGTGCGAGCGACAGTAGACCGTAGACGCCGAACAGTGCGGCGTGGGCGTGCACGGCCGTCGTGTTGAGGCCCTGCATGTAGTAGAGGGCGATCGGCGGGTTGATCATGAAGCCGAACAGGCCGGCCCCGACCAGGTTCCAGAAGGCGACGCCGGCGAGGAACCGCAGGGGCCAGCGGTAGCGGCGCATCCAGGACGCGCGGCGTTCCATGCGCAGCGTCTCGAGGGCCTCCTTGCCGACCAGGACGAGCGGCACGACCTCGAGGGCGCTGAAGGACGATCCGATGGCCATGATCGAGATCGGTGTGCCGCTGAAGTAGAGGTGGTGGAAGGTTCCCGGGATGCCGCCGATGAGGAAGATGCACGTGCTGAAGATGGCCGCGCGCGCCGCGCTCTGCGGACGGATGAGCCCGAACTGCGCGAAGAGGAACGCCACGGCGGCCGTCGCGAAGACCTCGAAGAAGCCCTCGACCCAGAGGTGCACCACCCACCAGCGCCAGTACTCCATCACCGTCAGGTGCGTGCGGGCGCCGTACAGCAGCCCCGCGCAGTAGAACAGGCCGATGGCGACCGTCGATCCCGTGAAGAGCACGATCACCGGGCGCATCGTGTCCTTGGGCACGAGCGCCGGCCAGAGCGCCCGCAGCATCAGCGCCAGCCAGATGCCGAGCCCGCCGAAGAGCGCGATCTGGAAGGCGCGCCCGAGGTCCACGTACTCGTAGCCCTGGTGTCCGAACCAGAACGTGGCGTCGGGTCCGAGCTTCTGCTGCACCGCCATCCACTCGCCCGTGAGCGAGCCCACGACGATCAGCACCAGCGCCACGAACAGCACGTTGACGCCGAGTCGCTGGAAACGCGGCTCCCTGCCGCCGATGGCCGGTGCAAGGAAGAGGCCGGCCGCCAGGAACGACGTGGCGATCCAGAAGACGGCGAGTTGCAGGTGCCAGGTGCGTGTGATGGCGTAGGGCAGGTATTCTGCGAGGGGGAACCCGAAGAAGGCATCGCCCTCGACGGTGTAGTGCGCGGTGATCGCGCCGAGGAGCACCTGGACGACGAACAGCGCGACCGCCGTCAGGCAGTATTTGCCCGCCGCGCGCATCGACGGCGTGGGCGTCAGCGCATCGAAGGGATCGCGGCTCGGCGGTGTCGGCGGCGGCTCTTCCTTGCGCTTGGCGGCGTGGTACCAGACCAGCGCGCCGATGCCGGCGAGCAGCAGGATGATGCTGATGATCGACCACATCACGTTGGCGGCGGTCGGCGTGTTGCCGACGAGCGGCTCGTGCGGCCAGTTGTTCGTGTAGGTCGTGGCCCCGTCCGGGCGCTCGGTCGTGCAGGCCCAGGCCGTCCAGAAGAAGAACGTCGCGAGGTCGGCGCGGCGCGCCTCCTGCGGCACAGCCCCGCCGTGCAGCGCGTAGTCCTCGCGGAGCTGCGCCATCGAGGCGTCGTCGCCGAAGAGCGCCGTGTAGTGCGCCGTCACGGCGGCGACGGCCGCGGCGCGATCGTCGGAGATCGTCAGTGTGCCGCTCTCCGCGTCGTACGTGTTCGTGCGCATCTCGCGCTTCACGGCGTCGCGCAGGACCACCTGCCGCTCGGCCGGGAGATCGTCGAACGACGCCGCGCCCTCGGCGCGCGCCTTGATCTCGAGCAGCTCGGTCACCTCGCGGTGCAGCCAGTCGGCGGACCAGTCGGGCGCCTGGTACGCGCCGTGGCCCCAGATCGAGCCGACCTGCTGGCCGCCGACGCTCTGCCAGACCTGCTGGCCGTCGAGGATGCCTTCGCCCGTGGCGATCTCGGCGCCGCTCGTCGTGACGACCCGGTCCGGGATCGGCGGGGCCTGGCGATAGACCTCGCGCCCGAACAGGCCGAGGATCATGAACGTGCAGAGGAGGACGACTCCCAGCGCGATCCAGAGTTTCCGTGTGCCTTGCATCGTGCAGTTCCTTCCGTGGCGTGCGTCAGCGCGCCAGCGCGCGTGGGAAGAGGAGGTAGTTCTCGATGTGGACGTGCTCCATCAGGTCGCGCTCGAGCTGATCGAGGCCGACGTAGAGCGCGCGCCACGTCGTGCAGGCGTGCGGTGGCGGGATCAGGTCGCCGGCCAGCGCCCGCGTGCGCCGCAGCGCGGCGGCATGATCGTCGTGCTCACGCGTCAGCGCCGCCACGACGGCGGGGTCGGCCGCGGTGAGTGACGGGAAGAGCACCTGCTCCTCCTTGTCGAGGTGCTCGAGGAGCGTGGCGCCCCAGGCATCGAGGTGCGCGCCGAGTCCCAGCGGACAGCCCGGCTTGGCGGCGTGCACCCGCTCGACCTTGCGCGCCATCGCCGCGAGGCGCGGAAGATCCTCGCGCAGCGGCTCGTGGTAGCGGCTGGTGACGTGCGCGGCGATCGCCTCGGGCGGACGGTCGGCGAGCGAGCTGTCGTCGGCGTCGGCGACGGACTCGATCTCGGCGAGCACCGCCGCGGCGTCGATCCCCGCCTCACTGCAGGCGTCCTCCAGGCTGCGCCGTCCGCCGCAGCAGTAGTCCAGGCGCAGGCGATGGAAGACGCGTGTCGCGGCGGGAATGGTCGTGGCCAGCTCGGACAGGTACGTGGCGGTCGTGGGCATGGTGTCGCCTTCGGGGTGCGTGACGTGGGGTGCGTGGGGACGCCGGGCGCTCGGGCGTTCGGGTGCTCTCGGGTGCGAGCGTGAAGCCGAAAGGCAACACCCGTGCCATCCACGGCGGCCTTTCTCACACACGACTTACGGCGAACGCTGTATAATAAATAACTTGCCCGTTGTTCGTTCGACATCATTGTTGTGGAGATGACAGCGTGCCGCGCCTCGACGCCTTCCTCTCGGTGGCCCTCGATCTCACGTCCTCGCTGGCGAGCGAGGACCGCTATCGCCGCCTCCTGGCGGCCGTGCGCCGGGCGGTTCCGGCGGACGCCACGTGCCTGCTGCGGCTCGAGGGCGACGTGCTGGTGCCGCTCGCCGCCCACGGTCTCGCGCCCGACGCGCTCGGCCGTACCTACGCGCTCGCCGACCACCCGCGGCTGCGCGTCATCTGCCGCGCGGACGAGCCCGTGCTCTTCCCTCCGGACAGCGCGCTGCCCGACCCCTTCGACGGACTCGTCGCCGAGGACCCCGGAGCGCTCGAGCACATCCACGCCTGCATGGGCTGCCCGCTACGGGTCGAGGACCGCGTCGTGGGCGTGCTGACCGCCGACGCGCTCGATCCGCATGCGTTCGACGATCTGGACCTGCGCGTGCTCTCGGCGCTCGGCGCGCTCGCGGGCGCCGCCATGAGGACCACGTCCCTGATCGACGCGCTCGAGGAGTCCTCGCGGCACTCGGGTCTCGTGGCGCGGGATCTGATGCGCGCCGCCAGCCAGCGCGGCGGCGGGCTGATCGGGACCAGCGCGGCGATGCAGCGGGTGCGCCGCGAGATCGGGCTCGTGGCGCGCACCGACATGCCCGTCCTGATCACGGGCGAGACGGGCTCGGGCAAGGAACTCGTGGCGCGCGCCATCCACACCGCGTCGCTGCGCGCGGACGAGCCGCTCATCTACGTCAACTGCGCGGCGCTGCCCGAGTCGGTGGCCGAGAGCGAGTTGTTCGGCCACGTGCGTGGTGCGTTCACCGGTGCCGAGCGCGATCGTCCCGGCAAGTTCGAGGTCGCCGATCGCGGGACGCTGCTCCTCGACGAGGTGGGGGAGTTGCCCCTGGCGCTGCAGGCCAAGCTCCTGCGCGCCCTCCAGGAAGGCGAGATCCAGCGCGTCGGCGCCGACCGCGTGCTGCACGTGGACGTGCGCATCATCGCCGCCACCAATCGCGACGTCGATGCCGAGGTCGCCGCCGGCCGCATGCGCGCCGATCTCTACCACCGGCTGGCCGTCTACCCCCTGCACGTCCCGCCCCTGCGCGAGCGCGGCGGCGACGTGGCGCTGCTCGCCGGGCACTTCTGCGACCGCTCCCGCGCGCGCCTGGGTCTCGGTCCCGTGCGGCTGGACGCAGCGGCCCGCGGGCGCCTCGGCGAGTACGGCTGGCCCGGCAACGTGCGCGAGCTCGAGAACGTGGTCTCGCGCGCCGTGCTGCGCGCTGCGGCGGGCGTACCGCGCGGCGGCGCGGTCGTGCTGGCACCGCGCGACCTCGGCCGCGACTTCGGGGATGCGCCGGTGCCCCAGGCCGCGGGCGCGCCTGTCGTCGCCGCGCCGGACGTCCCCGCGGGGACGCCGGGGACGCCGGGGACGCCGCTGCGGCAACGTGTGGACGACTTCAAGCGCCGCGAGATCGAGCGCGCCCTCGCCGCCGCGGGCGGTAACCGGGCCGCCGCCGCCCGCGCCCTCGGCCTGCACCGCAGCAACCTGCACCATCTCGCCCGCCGCCTCGGCATGCGCTGAGAGGGTGCTCCCATAAGGAATGCGGCACCAGTCACGCGACTTGCGATCGAACCGTTGGTTGCAGCGTCGCGCAGGCTCGCGATCGCAAGTCGCGCGCCCGCAAGCGGCTCGCCCGTGGAGCCCGCGGACTGCGCCCTGCCCGCTCGATGACTCCGTCATGAGTCGCGTTCGCGGCCCCGCCTTGTCCGCAGGATCCACGAGCGAACGGGCACTCGCATCTCCTATGGGAACACCCTCTCAGCGCGTCAGGTCGCGGACCGACGTGCTGAACTCGGGGATGGCGGCGGAGGTCGCCGTCTCATCCGCTGCGTGCCTCGTGACGCCGCCGGGCGTGTGGACCTCGATGGTGGCCGTGGCGGGGTCGATGAGCCAGACCGCGGGGACGCCGGCGGCGAGGTAGAGACGCGTCTTCTGCTCGCGGTCGCGGCGGGCGGTCGTGGGCGAGAGCACCTCGACCACGACCGTCGGCGTCGGCACCCGGCGCACATCGCCGCCCGGCGCCTCGGCCCAGACGGCGACGTCGGGCTGCAGGACGTTGAAGTCGTTCAGCACGACGTCGATGGGGGCGGGCACGACCCTCTCGGGGCCGATCCGCGTTGCGAGCAGGTGGAGTAGGCGGCTGACGAGTCGCTGGTGCCCGAACGTCGGTGACGGCTCCTTGACGAGTGAGCCCTCGATGAGTTGGCAGCGCAGGTCGTCCGGCAGACGCTCGTAGTCGTGCACCGTGAAGCGCGTCTCGGCGGCGTCGGCGTGTCGCATGGCCACAAAGCCTGCCATCCCCGCTCGCGGCACAGCGTGCCACCGTGCGCCAACGCTTGCCGCCGCCGCCGCGGCGGCGGGAGGCTCTCATCCTCGGAACGGATTGAAGACCGTCACGCCGTCGATGACCCAGCCGTCGTGAAGGTCCTCGGTCACGAGCCGCCGGCACCCGGCTGCCGCCGCTGCACGCATGATGAGAGCGTCCCAGAACGAAATGGAGTGCAGGCGCGTGAGGTCGATCGAGTCGAGGATCATGTGCGTCTCGATCCGCACGACCTCCAGCGTCGAGAGCAACTCGATCTTCCGCCGCGCGACGACGACATCGACTCCGAGTTTCCGCGTCGCGTTCACGAAGTACTCCTGGAGCACCTGCGTCGAGATCACCGCGCTCCGTGTTCGGATCGCGTTGCTGATGAGTTCGCGGGCGACGTCGCGGCGCTCCCCTGCGTCCAAGTCGTCCGCGTAGAGCAGTACATTGGTGTCGAGGAAGTCCCGGCTCACCCGACGCGCCCTTCGTACGCGTCCTCGCGGCGGAGGTCACGGCCACCCGAGTGACCACCTTGCGTCTCCATCAACGCCAGCAGTTCGTCTGCGACGTCCCCTGGAGAGCTTGCTCCGGTCAGGGCGCGCAGGCACTCCCGCACATACTCTTGCAGGCTCATTCCTCGCTCACGAGCAGCGGCGCGCGCGCGTGCGAGCAATTCGTCAGCAACCGAGATCGTCACGTTCATGGACACAGATTACGTGTGCACGGATTACGTGTCAATCTGACCGGTGGGCGCAAGGGGGTGTTCCCACGAACAACCGGAGGATCGACGCGGGCCCTATTGCGCGAGGGCGGGCCGGAGGTGCGCGCCGGCGATGACCTCTTCCCAGCGTCGCAGGGTCTCGCGGAACTCGTCCATCAGCGTGCGGAGTTCGGCGCGCAGGGCGCGGATGCGTTCGTTGCGCCGGCCGACGCGCTGCTCGCGCAGGTTGCGGTACTCGCGCCACAGGACGCGGGCGCGGCCGTGCATCTCCTCGAGGCGCGTCTCGAGCGCCTGCACTGCCTCGCGCACCTGCTCGCCGGCGTTCTCGAGCCAGAGCGGGTCGCTGCTCTCGATGCGGCGGCGCTTCTCGCGCAGGATCGACATGCGCACCGTGGCCTCGGGGATGCGCCCGAGCTTCTTGGCCAGCCCCAGCCGCTCGAGGCTCCAGATGACCCACTTGCCCGGATCGAAGTGCCAGGCGCGGATGCCGCAGCGGTAGTCCGTCTGGAACGCGTGGTGGTAGTTGTGGTAGCCCTCGCCCCACGTGAAGAAGGCGACGAACGAGCTGTCGCGCGCCGTGCTCTCGCCGTCGTAGGGGCGCCGCCCCATGTAGTGCGAGAGGCTGTTGATGAAGAAGGTGCCGTGCTGCACGAACACGATGCGCGCGATGCCGCCGAAGATGAAGCCCGACAGCGTGCCCTGCGCGAGGGGCAGTCCTGCGACGAGCGCGTAGCCCATGCCGATGAGCGTCGGCACGCCGAGGCCCATGAGCACCATCAGGATCACGATGTGGCGGTCCTGGAAGCGCAGGAACGCGTCCTTCTGCAGGTCGTTGACGTTCGTGCGGGGGAGCGCCGGGCTGCGGCGCCGCAGCAGCCACCCCATGTGCGCGTAGAAGAAGCCCATCGTGATGCTGTACGGGTCGTAGGGGAAGCCGTTCTGATCGACGTACTTGTGGTGGTAGCGGTGCTCGCTGGTCCACGTCAGCACGGACTGCTGGAAGGTCATCGTGCCGGCGAGGGCGGTGATCACCTGCACGGCTCGCGGCGCCTTGTAGGCGCGGTGCGCGAACAGCCGGTGATAGCCTACCGTGACGCCGAGCCCGGACACGTAGCACAGCACGACGAAGTGCAGGATCTCGAACAGCGAGAGCCCGTAGTCCGCGATGTAGAGCGGTACGGCGACGGCTGCCGCGATGGGGCTGAGGATCAGGAAGAGGCTGGTCGGCCAGTTGATGGGGTCGCGTTTGCGGGTGGCGCCTGCGGCATGCGGGGCATTGTTCGTCGGTGGAGTCGGAGCAGTCATCTCGGCCTTTCGGTCGGGGCGTGCGCCGGCGTCTCGCTCGGCCGGGCGCAGGAGGGCGGCTCGCGGGCAGTGCGCGCGTTGCGCGCGTCGCCGGCGGTGCGAGCGATGCCGGAGCATACCCCGCGCCGGAGCGGCGGGCGACCGCAATAGCGATCCGCGAGGGTGGGGACGCCGATCACATGCGAGCGGCGCTGCCCTCGAGACGGCCCGTCCATTGGCCCGTACAGTGGCCCGTGTCAGCGGTCGGGTGCAGGAGGGCAGGGCCATGAAGTCGAGTCTCCGGATCGGTGTCGCGCTCTGCATCGGGGCGTTCTCGGTGGCGACCTGGGCGGCGGCGTCGTGGGCGGCCGAGGACGAGCCCGCGCCGCGGCGTCCTGCGCCGCAGCGGCCCGGTCTTGCGGTCCTGCCGCGAGCGCGGCGCAGGTGATAACGTCGCCGCGGGTGTTCCACGCCCGCGAGAGGCCGGTGGAGTCCGCGCGGGACCCCTCGCGCCCCTCCTGTGACGCCCCCGAGTCCCCCATCCTGCGACCCGCCCGTGAGCACGACGCGCCCGCCATCCGATCCCCAGACGGTGCCCGACCGGGGCGCTGCGCCGTGTGACGCCCCGCCCGCGATGGGCTGGTGGTCGGCGGGCGAGCACGCGCCGCGCGCCGGTGAGGCGGCCATCGGCGCCGCGCTGCGCGAGACGGCGCAGCCGTTCTGGATCGTCCGCTCGCATGACGGCCCGGCCGTCGGCCGCGGCGGCTCCTGGACGGGCGACGCCGCCGCACCCGAGGGGGCGCTGCCGGTGCTCGCCTTCGCGCCACCGTGCCGCCCCGAGCTGCTCGGTGACGCGTCGTTCCGGGCCGACCACGGCCTGCGCTACGCGTACATGGCGGGCGCCATGGCGAACGGCATCGGCTCGGCGGAGATCGTCGAGGCGATGGCCCGCGCGGGGATGCTCGGGTGCTTCGGCGCCGCCGGGCTGCCGCTGCCCGTCGTCGAGGCGGCCGTGGATCGTCTCGCTGCGTCCGTCGGCGATCTGCCGCACGCCTTCAATCTCATCCACAGCCCGAACGAACCCGCCCTCGAGGACGCCGTCGCCACGCTCTATGTGCGCCGCGGCATCCGCACCGTCGAGGCCTCGGCGTACCTGGACCTGACACTGCCGCTGGTGCGCTATCGCCTCGCCGGCATCCACCGCGACGCCGAGGGGCACGTCGTCGCGCCGCACCGCGTGATCGGCAAGGTCTCGCGCGTCGAGGTCGCGACGCGGTTCCTGTCGCCGGCGCCGACGGCGATCCTGGACGAACTCGTGCGGCGGGGCGACCTCACGCGCGAGCAGGCCGAGCTGGCGGCGCACGTTCCCGTGGCGCAGGACATCACCGCCGAGGCGGACTCCGGCGGGCACACCGACAACCGGCCGCTCGTCGCGCTGCTGCCGACGCTGCTCGCGCTCCGCGACCGTCTCGCCGCGCAGCACGGCTACGACGCGCCGCCGCGGGTCGGCGCCGCGGGCGGCATCGCCACGCCCGACTCGGCCGCCGCGGCGTTCGCCATGGGGGCCGCGTACGTCGTCACGGGCTCGATCAACCAGGCCTGCGTCGAGGCCGGAACGTCGGACGCGGTGCGCGACATGCTCGCCGCCGCCGGGCAGGCCGACGTCACGATGGCCCCCGCCGCCGACATGTTCGAGATGGGCGTCAAGGTCCAGGTGCTCAAGCGCGGCACGATGTTCGCCATGCGCGCCGCCAAGCTCCACGAGCTCTACCGCACGCGGGCGGGCCTGGACGATCTGGCGCCCGCCGAGCGTGCGCAGCTCGAGCGTCAGATCTTCAAGCGCGATCTCGACTCCGTGTGGGAGGAGACCGCCGCGTTCTTCCGCGAGCGGGACGCGACGCAGCTCGAGCGCGCGGCTACGGACCCGCGCCACAAGATGGCGCTGGTCTTCCGCTGGTACCTCGGCCAGTCCTAGTACTGGGCCAACGCGGGCGTCGCCGACCGCCGGCTCGACTACCAGGTCTGGTGCGGTCCCGCGATGGGGGCCTTCAACGAGTGGGTGCGGGGGTCGATGCTGGAGCCGCCGCGGGCGCGGCGCGTGGCGACGGTCGCCCGCAACGTGCTCGCGGGGGCGGCGCTGCGCACGCGGGCCGCCTCTCTCGCCGCCCAGGGCGCCCTGATCTCTCGCGCCGCCTCGTCCTGGAGGCCGTGTTCGGACGCCGATCTGGATAGGATGCTCCCGTGAGCGACGACGTCTGCCCATCGACCGACACGGCCGCGGCCGCCGCGACGCCCGCCGCGAGCGTCGCGCAGGCGCCGCTGGCGATCGTCGGCATCGGCGCGATGTTCCCGAAGGCGGACGGACTGGACGCCTACTGGCAGAACCTGCAGAAGGGTGTGGACGCCGTCACCGACGTGCCCGCCACGCACTGGAACGCCGACGACTATCTCGCCGCCGACCCCAAGGCGCGCGACATGCTGTGCTCGGCGCGCGGTGGGTTCCTGGACGCCGTGGACTTCGATCCGCTCGAGTTCGGCATCGCGCCCAACGACCTCGAGGCCACCGACACGGCGCAGCTCCTCGGGCTCGTGGCCGCCAAGCGCGCGCTCACCGATGCGGGCTACGGCGACGGGGGCAAGGAGTTCGACCGCGAGCGCACGAGCGTGATCCTCGGCGTCACCGGCACGCTCGGCCTGGTCATCCCGCTCGGGGCGCGTCTGGGCCATCCCCTGTGGCGCCGCGCGCTGCGCGAAGCGGGCGTGCCGGACGAGGTGTCCGAGGACGTCGTTGCGCGCATCTCCGACGGCTACGTCGATTGGCAGGAGTCGAGCTTCCCGGGCCTGCTCGGCAACGTGGTCGCCGGGCGCATCGCGAACCGCCTGGATCTGCTCGGCACGAACTGCGTCGTGGACGCCGCGTGCGCCTCGTCATTGTCCGCCCTGCACCTCGCCGCGATGGAGCTGCAGTCCGGCCGTGCCGACACGGTGCTGACGGGTGGCGTGGACACGTTCAACGACGTGTTCATGTACATGTGCTTCAGCAAGACGACGGCTCTCTCGCCGAGCGGCGCCGCCAGGGCGTTCGACAAGCAGGCCGACGGCACGGTGCTCGGCGAGGGCGTCGGCGTCGTCGTGCTGAAGCGTCTCGCCGACGCCGAGCGCGACGGCGACCGCGTCTACGCCGTGCTGAAGGGCATCGGCTCGTCGAGCGACGGCAAGGGCAACGCGATCTACGCGCCGTGCAGCGACGGGCAGGCGCGTGCGCTGCGCAAGGCGTACGCCGCGGCCGACGTCAGTCCCGCGACGGTGGAACTCGTGGAGGCGCACGGCACGGGGACGCGCGTCGGTGACACCGTCGAGGCGACGGCGCTCTCCGAGGTCTACCGCGCGTCCGGCCGCAAGGGCCGCTGGGCGGCGCTCGGTTCCGTCAAGTCGCAGATCGGCCACACCAAGGCCGCGGCGGGCATCGCCGGGCTGATCAAGACCGCCATGGCGCTCTACCACAAGGTGCTGCCGCCGACGGTGCTCGTGGACGACCCGATCGACGCCGTCACGGCCGACGGCTCGCCGTTCTATCTGCCGACGGAGCAGCGGCCCTGGATGGCGCGCGCCGAGCATCCGCGCCGCGCGGCGTTGTCGGCCTTCGGCTTCGGCGGCAGCAACTTCCACGCGGTGCTCGAGGAGTACGCCACGGCCAAGCCGGGCATCGACTGGGACCCCGACGTCGAGCTGCTGCCGATGCGGGCGCAGACCGTGCACGATCTGCTCGCGCAGGTCGAGGCGTGGCCCCTCGACCTCGCCTGGGACGAGTTCGCGCGACGCGCCGCAGCGTCCCGCGAGAAGTTCGACGTGCTGTCGCCCTGCCGCCTCGTGCTGGTCATCGAGCGCGGTCGTACCGACGTCGTGAAGCTGTTCGAGAACACCGCGGCGATGCTGCGGCGCAACCCGCACTCGCGTTCCTGGTCCACGCTCTACGGCGCGCACTTCGGGCAGGGGCAGCTTCTCGGCAAGCTCGCCATGCTGTTCCCGGGCCAGGGCAGCCAGTACGTCGGGATGCTGCGCGATCTGGCATCGCGCTTCCCCGTCGTGCAGAACGTGCTCGAGAAGGCCGACGTGGCGTACGAGCTGGCGGCGGGCGGCGTCGTCGGCGGCGTCACCGTCGGGCTGCACCTCTCGGACCGCATCTTCCCGTACCCCGAGTTCAACGCGGGACTGCGCGAGAAGGCCGAGTTGCTGCTGCGCGACACGCGCGTCGCGCAGCCGGCGATCGGCGCGGTGAGTCTGGGGGCGCTGGCCGTCCTGGCGTCGGTCTTCGGTGTCGGCTCGACGGCCTTCGCCGGCCACAGCTACGGCGAACTCGCCGCGCTGCAGGCCGCGGGTTCGTTCGACGCCGAGACGCTGGCGCACCTCTCGATCCTGCGCGGCCGTCTGATGGCCGCGGGCGAGGGCGATCGCGGCTCGATGATCGCCGTTCGCGCCGATCGCGCGTCGGCCGTGCAGCTCATCGCAGACGGTGGCCTGAAGCTCACGGTCGCTAACCACAACGCGCCCGAGCAGGTCGTGCTCTCGGGCGCCGGCGACGAGATCGAGCGCGCCGCGGTGCTCTGCGAGGAGCGCGGCATCGCGGCCACGCAACTCCCCGTCGCGGCCGCGTTCCACAGCGCTCTCGTGGCGTCCGCGGCCGAGCCGCTGCGGGCCGCGCTCGGCGAAGCCGACGTCGCGCCGCCCGGGGCGACGGTCTACGCCAACGCCACGGCGCAGCCCTACCCGAGCGATCCCGGCGACGCCGACGCCGTGCGCGATCTCCTGGCGCGGCAGATCGCGTCGCCCGTGGAGTTCGTGCAGCTCATCGAGCGCATGTACGCCGATGGTGTGCGCACGTTCGTGGAGGTCGGTCCGGGGGCCACGCTGACGCGCCTCGTCGGCGCGATCGTCGGTGACCGCGAACACGTCGCCCTCGCCGTCGATGCGTCGCGCGGCAAGAAGGGCGGCATGCACGACCTCGCTGCGTGTCTCGCTCAGATCGCCGCTGCCGGCCACTCCGTGGACATCGCGCACTGGAACGAGGGCGTGGCCCGCGCTCCGCCCACCCGCCGCCGCATGACGATTCCGCTCACCGGCGCCAATCACGTGAAGCCCCGGCCGCAGCGCGCGCCGCTGCCGCCGCTGCTGTCCATCCGCCGCGAGGCGCACCTGCCGCCCGCAACCCCGACCCGCCTGCAGACCGTGCACGCCGCTCCCGCGGCGCCGCCGGCTGCCCCGTGCACCGCGCCACCCGCCGCGGCTTCTTCCATGCCAGCTCCACCCCCCGAGACGATCCCCTCAGGAGCGCCGCCTCGCGGCGTGCCGACGCCTCCCCCGCGCCCGCCGGCGGCGGGGGCCGCCGCCTCGCTCGCGAGCGTTCGCGAACAGATGGCCGCCCTGCTGCGCCTGCAGGAACAGACGGCCTCGCTGCACCGCCGGTTCCTGGAGTCGCAGGAAGCCGCGCAACGCAGCGTCGAGGACCTGCTCGACCAGCAGCGCGCCCTCTTGGGCCTGCCGCCCGCGACGACGCGACCCGCGACCGCGACGGCCCCAGCACTGCCGATCGCCGCGGCGACGTCCGAGGCGCCCCCCGCGCCTCGCACACCGGCCGCGCCGCCCGCGGTCGCCGCGCCCCCTCCGCCCCCTCCGCCCACGGCGCCCCCTCCGTCCACCGCGCCCGCGGCATCCGCCGCACCGCCGGATCTCGAGGCCACGCTGCTCGACGTCGTGGCCGAGAAGACCGGCTATCCCGCCGACATGCTCGAACTCTCGATGGAGATGGACGCCGACCTCGGCATCGACTCGATCAAGCGCGTGGAGATCCTGGCCGCGATGCAGGAACGCGTGCCCGGACTCCCGGCCGTGGCGTCCGACGAACTGGGACGGCTGCGCACCCTCGCCGACGTCATCGCCGTCCTGAGCGCCGCCGCGCCCGGCGCCGCGTCGGCGCCACCCGCTGCTGCTGCGGGCAGCGTCACGCCGCCTGCCGCGCCCGCTCTCGGCGCGCTTCTCCTGGACGTCGTGGCGGAGAAGACCGGCTACCCGGCCGACATGCTCGAACTCTCGATGGAGATGGACGCCGACCTCGGCATCGACTCGATCAAGCGCGTGGAGATCCTGGCGGCGATGCAGGAGCGCGTCCCCGACCTGCCGGCCGTCGCCTCCGACGATCTCGGACGCCTGCGGACGCTGGCCGACGTGGTCGCCATCCTCGAGACCGGTGACGCTCCCGCTCCCCCCGTCGCGGCGCCCGTCGTCGTCGCCCCGCCGGCTTCCGCGCCGCAGGCGGTGAGCGCCGCGCCCGCGGCCGTCGAGCGCCACGTGCTCCGGCCGTTCACCCTGAACGGCGCTGCCCGCGAGCGCGTGCAGGTGGCGCCCGGCGAGATCCTCGTCGCCGGCGATGCCGAGAGCCTGGGCGCGGCGCTCGTTCATGCCTTCGACGCCGCCGGACACGCCGCGCGATCGATCGCCGTGGACGCCGCCGCGGACCTGCCACCGACCATGGCCGGGCTCGTGATCGTCGCGTCTCCGGACGGCGGCGACGGCGCGTTCCTGCGCGCGGCGCTCGGGCTGCTCCGTCGCGCGGCGTCGCCGCTCTGCGCGACGCACGGCGCTCTGCTCGCCACGGTCTCGCGACTCGACGGCGCGTTCGGGCTCGCCGAGCTGAACGGCGCCGACCCGGCGTCGGGCGGTCTGGCGGGTTACGCCAAGACCGCGGCGCAGGAGTGGCCCGGCGTGATCTGCAAGGCGCTCGACGTCCCGGCGCAGGTCTTGGACGTGGACGCCGCGGCGTGCGCCGTCGCCGACGAGATCCTGTTGCGGGGGCCGCTCGAGGTCGGGCTCAGCGGCACGGAGAGACTGGGCCTACGCCTCGAGGCGCAGCCGATCGGCGCCGCGGCGCACGCGCCTCTCGCGGCGGGGGATCTTCTGGTCGTGACGGGCGGCGCGAGAGGCGTGACGGCCGAGGTCGCGGTGGCTCTGGCGGATGCCTTCCACCCGGCGCTGCTGCTGCTGGGGCGCAGCCCGCTGCCCGACGACGAGCCGGCGTGGCTCGCCGAGCTCGACACCGAGCCCCAGATCAAGCGGGCGCTCTCGACGCGCATGAACGGTGGCGGATCGCTGCGCGCGGTCGAGGAGGAGTACCGGCTCATCGCCGCCGCGCGGGCCATCCGCGAGACGCTGGCGCGCTGCGTCGCGGCCGGCGCCGCCGCCACCTACCGCTCGGTGGACGTGCGTGATCGCGACGCCGTGGCCACCGCCGTGCACGCCGCGCGCGACGCGCACGGCCCGGTGCGCGGGATCGTGCACGGCGCCGGCGTGCTCCGCGACGCGCTCATCGCCGAGAAGACGCCCGAGCAGTTCGACGACGTCTACGGCACGAAGGTGGACGGTCTGCACGCCCTGCTCGCCGCCGCGCAGGACGACGATCTGCGCGTGCTCGTGCTGTTCTCGTCCTCGACGGGGCGCTTCGGCCGCGCGGGGCAGGTGGACTACGCCGCCTCCAACGAGGTCCTCAACAAGATCGCGCAGCGCGAGATGCGGGCTCGTCCGGGCTGCCGCGTCGTCTCCGTCAACTGGGGGCCGTGGGACGGGGGCATGGTGACCGATGCGCACAAGCGCGTGTTCGCCGAGGAGGGCATCGGACTGATCGGACTGCGGGCCGGCGCGGACTACCTCGTGCAGGAGCTGTCGGCGGGCGCCGACGGTCCGGTCGAGGTCGTCGTGCTCGGCTCCGGCAGCCGTGCGCCGTCCGCGCCACAGGCGCCTGCGAGCGCCCCCGCCGCGGCGCTGCCCGTCGTCTTCGAGCGCTTGGTCAGCGCCGACACGCACCCGGTGCTGCGCTCGCACGTGCTCGACGGCCGCCCCGTCGTGCCCGTCGTCCTGATGCTGCAATGGCTGACCCACGGCGCGCTGCACGCCAACCCCGGACTGCGTTTCCACGGCATCGACGACTTCCGCATGCTCCGCGGCGTGCCGTTGCACGACGGCGTTGCGACCGTGCGCATGCACGCCGCCACGGTCGTGCGCACGGACGGCGTGTTCCGCGTGGCCGGCGAGCTGCGGGGCCGTGACGAACGCGGCCGCGAGCGCCTGTTGGCGAGAGCCGACGTCGTGCTCGTCGAGCGTCTGCCGCAGACGGACGACGTCGTGGCGTTCCGGCCGGACGACGCTCCGTGCCCCGCCGACCGCGCCGAGATCTACGACCGGCAGCTCTTCCACGGGCCGGGGTTGCAGGGCATCCGCAGCGTCCCGCACCTCTCGGCGGAGGGCGTCGTCGTCCTGTCCGACACCGCCCCGGCGCCGGCCGTCTGGGTGCGTGAGCCCCTGCGCGGCAGTTGGCTCGGCGATCCACTCGCCATCGACGTGGCCTTCCAGGCGCTCGTCGTCTGGACGCGCGCCCACTGCGGCGCGCCGTCGCTGCCGACGGCCTTCACGAGCTACCGCCAGTACGTGGCGGCGTTCCCGCGGGACGGCGTGCGCATCGCCGCCCGCGTGACGAGCGCCTCCGAGCACGCGGCGCACGCCGACATCGACTTCGCGGGCGCCGACGGCCGGCTCGTGGCCCGCATGAGCGGCTACGAGTGCGTCGTGGATGCCTCCCTGGAAGGCGCGTACCGCAACCGCACGCTCGTCGGCGCCGCGCGGAGCTGACCCGTTGCCGCGGGCGATCGCCATCGTCGCCGCCGGGGGCGTCCTTCCCGGCGGGTGCGATCTGGACGGCTTCTGGGAACTCGTGCGCGAGGGCCGCGACGCCCTCTCCGAGCCCCCGCCGGGCCGCTGGCTGCTGGACCCTCACGCCATCCATGACCCGTCCGCGCCGCGGGCCGATCGCGTGCTGTGCACGCGCGGCGGGTTCGTGCCGGACATCGACCTCGCGCCGCGCCCGGGCGGCTTGGACGCCGCGGCGCTCGCGCAACTCGACCCCTCCGTCACACTGACGCTGAAGGCCGCGCGCGAGGCCTGGGACGGCGCGCGGACCGGCGCTCTCGACGGCGCGCGCGTGGCCGTGATCGTCGG
>JAJRVY010000164.1 GCA_024277065.1 Planctomycetota bacterium | reverse complement strand
TCGTCGTAGTGACGGAACCAGGGGCGATCTTCGACGGTCATCGCGGTCACGTTGCACCTCCCCCGCGGCGCGGCCGACGCCCTGCGGGACGCCCACGATACCGCCTCCCCGGGGTCGAAATCCCCCCTCGGTCGCGCCGCCCCTACTTCTTGCCGCGCTTCTTGCGGCCCTTGCCCTTCTTGCGCTCGGCGCGCTGCTCCTCCTTCTCGCGCGACTCCTCGCGGCGGGCAGCGGCGGCCTCGAAGTCGAAGGTCTTCTTCGCGTCGTGCCACCAGGAGCGCCACTTGTCGGGATCGTTGCCGAGTTTCTGACCGGTGGCGTAGCGCAGCGCGTCGGTCACGGCGCGCCGCATCCCGCCCCACCTCCCGCGACCACGGCGGGCGAGGTGCTGGATGAGTGCTTCGATGGCCTCCGCGTCGGGGACGTTCGCGACCGCCATGACCCGCGCGCGGTAGAGATCCTCGGCGCTGCTGTCCTCGACGTCCTTCATGAGCGGATCGATGGACGAGGGCTGCGCCAAGTCGTGCAGGGAGCGCACGACGAGCGCCAGCTCACCTTCGTTCTCGGCGCTCTTCGCAAGACGCGGGATCAGCGCGCACAGGCCCTTGGCGGCGGCGCGCCTGCCCTTGTCCGTCGTGCGGACGCCGAGGGCGCGAATGGCCGCCGCCCGGATCTCGAAGCGGTCATCGATCAGGAGGCGCACGAGCGGCTTGGTGACGGCGTCGTCCGCGATGCCCAGCGCGTCGGTGGCGGCCGTCAACCGTTCGGCGTCCTCCTTGGACTTCAGAGCGAGCACGACGGCGGCCGCGTCCTGGGCGGCCCCGTCCGCGGCGTGCGGGTCCGCGGCGGGCGCGTCCGTTGCATTGGGATCCGCAGGGGGATCCACCGCCGGCCGCTCGTCGGCGAGTGCCGCGGTGGCCAAGACCAGGGTGAGCAGAACAGCCGTGAGAGCGCGGTGCATGGGATCTCCTCCGTGACGCCTCTCGAACCCGCGCCGCAGCCGCGTGTTTCGTTGCCGCTCGGCACGGAGCCGCGGCGTCCGCGTAGCAGTGCTTCTCGCTGGGTGTGGCGGGATCACGCCGGGGCGGCGGTCAGGAAGTCGTGGATGCGCTCTTCCAGGTAGACGCGATCGGCCTCGCCGCGCGGCATGTGGCGCTCGTCGGGGAAGAGCAGCAGTTCGTAACGCTTGCGCGCGCGGATCAGCGCGTTCAGGAGGCGCGCCGTGTGGCGGAAGTGGACGTTCTCGTCGATGAGCCCGTGCACCAGCATGAGCCGTCCGCGGAGGCCGTCCACGTGCGCCATCACGGCGCTGCGCGCGTAGCCCTCGGGGTTCTCCTGCGGCGCGCCCATGTAGCGCTCGGTGTAGCACGTGTCGTAGCCGTCCCAGTGCGTCACGGGCGCGCCGGCGACGGCGGCATGGAACGTCTCGGGGGCGCGCGCGAGGCACATCAACGCCATGTAGCCGCCGTAGCTCCAGCCGTAGATGCCGACGCGCGCTGCGTCGCCGATGCCCTGCGCGGCCAGCCACCGCACGCCATCGACCTGGTCGCGCACCTCGATGTCGCCCATGTTCCAGCGGATGGCGCCCTCGAAGGCGAGCCCGCGGCGCGCGCTGCCGCGGTTGTCGAGCACGAACACGACGTGTCCCCGGCGGCGCAACGACTGCGCGCGCATGTCCACCGTCATGTCCCAGGCGTCCACGACGCGCTGCGCGTGCGGGCCGCCGTAGACGCTGACGATCACCGGCCACGGGCCCGCGCCCTGCGGCGGCCGGTAGAGCGCGCCGTGCAGCGTCTCGCCGTCGCGACTCTCGAGCGTCACGAGTTCGGGGGGCTCGAGACCGAGGGCGGCAATGCGCGGATCGTCCGTCTCATGCACCGTGCACGCGACGTCGCCGCCGGGGAGCCGGCGCACGATGACCGACGGCGGGTGGTCGATCGCGGAGTGCCGGTCCACGAACCAGCGGTGGGCGCCATCGATTGCCACGGCGTGGGTGCCGCGCTCGGGCGTCAGGCGCCGCACGTCGCCGCCGGCGAGCGGCACGGCGTAGAGATGGCGCTCGGTCGCGCCGTCGCGGGTGCCCGTGAAGTAGACGACGCCATTCTCCTCGTCGATGGACGACAGCGCGTCCACCTGCCAGTCGCCGGCGGTCAGCACGCGCAGCAGCGAGCCGTCGCGCGCGCGCACATCGAGGTGCCGGAAACCCGTGCGCTCACTCGCCCACAGGAAACCCCCTTCGTCGCCGCTCGCACCGTGCTTCAGGGGCCGGAAGGCGTTGTGGAGGTTGATCCAGACGTCGCTCGTCTCGTGCAGGAGCTCGGTGGTCGCGCCCGTGGCGGGGTCGCAGCGCAGCAGCCGCACTGCGCTCTGCTCCCGGTTCAGCAGCACGGCGGCGAGCGTCCCGTCCGGGAACCAGGCGACGCGGGCCAGGTAGACGTCCTCGTCGTCGCCGAGGTCCATCCACACGGCATCGGACGCGCCGTCGGCGGGGACGACCCCCAGCCGCACGCGCGCGTTGGCTGCGCCCGCGAACGGATAGCGGTGGTCCTCCTCGGCGCCGGCGCCCACGGCGTCCTTGCCCTGGTGGACGATGCGATAGACGGGGATGTGCGTCTCGTCGGCCTCCTCGAAGGCGATCTGCGCGCCGTCGGGCGACCACCAGAACCCGCGGTAGCGCGCCATCTCCTCCTGCGCCACGTACTCGGCGAGGCCGTTCGTGCGCCCGGTGCCGCGCGCCCCGCGCGTCACCTGCACGGGGTCGCCGCCCGCCGTCGGCACGACGTACACCTCGGCGTCGCGTACGAAGGCGATGCGCGCGCCGCCAGGCGCGAACGTCGCGTCCATGGCCGGCCGGTCGGCGGCGGGCACGACCTCGCGCAGGGCGGCCCCGGGCTCGTCCAGCACGAACACGCCGCCCGCAAGCGGCACGAGCGCGCGGGCGCCGTCGTCCGACCACGCGTACGACGTGATGCCCACGGCGCGCTGCCGCAGGCGCTCGCGGCGCAGTTGCTCCTCGAGGGAGAGCGCGCGTTCGTCCGTCGCACCGGGAGGCTCCGCGAGTACGCTGCGCTCACCGCTCTCGACATCGATGGCGGCGAGGCGCTGCGCGAGGTCCCCGCCCGGATGGTCGAGGTAACAGAGGAGGGAACTCCCCGGACGAAACCTGAAACCCACCGGCGCTGCCGTGCCCGGACGCGGGAATCGCGCGACGTCCTCGAGGGGGATGGGGCAACTGCTCACGGGGGATTCGCTCAACGTGGCCTCCGGCGGCGATGGCGCCCGGACGTGGACGGCGACGCCTCCGCCGAAAGTAGCAGCACGAACCAGAAGTCCCGGTGTGCGCTACCGGAGCGGCGGCCGGCCGCCGAGCCACTCGCCCGCCTGGCCCGTGATCGCGACCAGCGCCTGGCCGATCGAACCCGTCGCCGGAAGGGCGCCGCCCGGGAAGACGTACGCGCGCCCGGCCCCGGCGGCGAACCGCGTCGCGTAGACGATCAGATCCGGGACGCCGTCACCCGTCACGTCCCACGGCGGTTGCAGGTCGCTCACGTGATCACCGGCATTCTCGCCGGTGAGAATCGCGGCGGCGGCGGCGGCAGCGCCCCCGCCGGCGAATCCGGGGCCACCGGCGAAGACGTAGGCCCGGCCACGACCGCCGGCGGAGCGCTCGGCCGTCACGACGACCTCGGCGCCGAGAACGCCGTCGAGGTCCCGGACGGTGACGTCGAACCCGAAGTCGTCGCTGTCGCCCTCGCCGGTCAGCTTCCACGGCGGCGCGGCGAGATTGCCGCCGCGGTAGACGTACACGGCGCCGGCATCGACGCCGGCGTCGTCGTCACCGGCCGCCGCGACCACGATGTCGTCCCTGCCGTCGCCGGTGACGTCGCCGATCGCGATCTCGAGTCCGAAGCCGTCGCCGGTCGATACGCCCGAGAGCGTGACGTCGGCCTTCTTGGACTTGAGGGACGAGAGTCCCGGACCGCCGGCGAACACGAACACGATGCCGGTGCCTTTGCCCAGCACCTCGTCGGCGCCCACGATCACGTCGGCGGACGAATCGCCGATCACGTCACCGATCCCGACGGCGGCGCCGAACCCGTCGCCCGACGCCGTGCCGGTCAGGATCACGTCGGCGAAGCCGGCCGAACGGGACGAGATCTCGCGTGACCCGAGGAAGACGTAGACCGCCCCGGCGCCGCCGACCCCGGCCGAACTGCCCTCGGCACCGACCACCACGTCATCGACGCCGTCGCCGTTGACGTCACCCACGGCCAGCCGCACGCCGAAGCCGAAGTCGCGATCCTGCCCGTAGATGATGACGTCGGCCGCCGCGGCGCCGCGGCTCGCGAACGAGGCGCTCCCGAAGAACATGTACACGCGACCGTTCACGCCGGCCTGCGGCGCCGTCACGATCAGGTCCTCGCGGCCGTCCTGGTTGAGATCGCCGGTGGCGACGATCTCGCCGAATCGCCCCGTGGTGCCCTCGCCGGTCAGGACGACGGGCGCGGCGCCCGTCGTGCCGACCGCGACGTCCTCGAGCGATCCGCCGTGCACGACGTAGACGCGTCCCGCGCCGCTGCTCGGCGCCGTCAGGACGAGGTCGCCGCTGCCGTCGAAGTCGATGTCGCCCTCGACGGCGGGCGGCAGCGTCGGCCCGAAAACACGGAAGGAGCTGAAGTGACTGACCGGGAACGAGCACGTACCGGCGTCGAGATCGACGGTGAAGTCGGTGATCTCGGTGACGTTACCGTCGGCGTCCCGCGTGAACACGCTGAGGGCGCCGGAGTTCGCGGCGAAGGCCTCGACGTCGAACGGGATCGTGACCGTCACGTCCTCGCCGAACTGCAGTCCCTCGGGACCGAAGAAGATCGTCGGTCCGGCGGGCTGCTCGCCGCCCTGCTGGTTCGGCATCGGCGTCGCCGTTCCGATCAGGATCGACGTCGGCGAGCCGAGGGCGCCCGGCGGCACGAGGACGCCGGCGCCACCGATGATGTCCGACTCGCCCGTGGTGACCGCCACCGCGCCGCCACCGGGCCCGACGACCTGTCCGACCGCCAGGCCGCCGCCGGCCGGACCGCCGCCGAGCGTCTTCTGCGAGAGGTCGATCTTGCGCTTCGCGGGTCTGGGCGGCTTGACCGTGATCGTCGCGGCGTAGGGTCCGCCGCCGCTGGTGACGATCGTCGCCTCGCCGAAGACCGGCACGAGCTCCTTCTTGACGACGTGCGCCGGCGCCCCGGTCGTCGGCGGCGGCAGCATGCGCTGGAAACCGCTGGCGGCCTCGATCATCGCAGCGACGGGAGCCGCGGACGAGCCCTTGGCTGCCTTCAGTTTGATGGTGACGGCCGCGCCGGCGTCGATCGGCACGCGCACACGGCTCGGATCACCGGGACCCGCATCGTCGAGTTGGAAGCGGAACACCGTCCGGCTCTTCCACTTGACGACCAGCATGTAGTTGCCCGGCGTCGCGCCGTCGCCCGTCACCTGGATGCGGTACTCGCCCGTCTTCGCGGCGACGTAGCCCTTGAGTCGCGCCGAGGACTTCTTGATGACGACGTCGTCCTGCGCGACCTCGCCACCGTCCGGATCGAAGAGCCGCAGCGCGAGCGCCGGCTTCGGCTTGCCCTTCGCCAGCGGCTTGCTCTTGACCTTCAGCTTGAACACGGCGCCGGCCGGTACGAGCACGCGGAACGACTCCATCTCGTCGGCGGGCATGAGCGTGCCGGTGACCTTGTCACCGTTGGCGACGGCGACGTCCACGTCCGCGCGCAGCGCGGTCGAGCACGCCACGAGCACGGCGACCGCAAGACAGGTGAGAGACCGGCGGGAGATGCGGAGCATGTGAGTCCTCGAGCGAGAGCGGGGCCGCGACGACGCACGCACGTCCACCCCGTGCCACAGTGGAGATCCTACCACTCGCTTGATCGACCGTGGGAAGGAGATGGAATAGCAGCCCAGGGTCCGGCCCGGAGCGGAAGCGGACATCGTCGAGCGTGATGCGGCGCTCGGCATGTACGGGCCTGTGCAGCGATCGACCGGCCTCCCCGCTCGGCGTGCGCGTCGAGTACGGCCGCCGTGCGACGTCCACGCCGGGCGCCACAGAGCACCCTCTCAGTTCGCCTTCGGGCGGCGAATGACGAACGAGCCCTCGATGGTGATGGTGCCGGGCTGCTGACCCGACTCGGCAAGCGCCTGCCCGCTGAAACGCCCCTTGATGCGGGTACCCGTGCTGGAGACGATCACCACCGAGAGTCCGCCACCCGCCCACTGCACGTCCTGCACGCCGGGACCGCTGCCGTTACCGAAGTCCGAGGACTCGGAGTATCTCACGAACGTCGTCGGCAACGACCCCGTGAAGCGACTCTGCGGGTCGTACGCGATCGCGAAACTGAGGGAAGTCCGGCAGACGTCGGCGGGCCCGGCGTAGTCGCAACCCTGCACGATGATCTGGCGGAACTCCGCGAAGCCGGCCGCGAACTCCTTGAAGTTCCTCGTGAATCCGGTGCTCGTGAGGGTCGCCGTCATCTCCGTCTTGTTCGACAGCTTCCCGCCGCCCGCCGCACGCTGTTTGGCGAGCGCCTTCGCGGCGAACTTGGCGCTCTTCACGTACTTGGAGAGCGCCCCGAGGAAGAGCTTCGTCGCCTTCTTGGGATCGCTTGCGACGAGCGCGATACCGGCGTTGAGTTTCTTGTCGCCGCCGGCGATCATCGCCCGCAGCCTGTCCGCGAACTTCGCGTCGAGTTGTCCGATGAACGCCTCCGCATCGACCTTCGCGCCCTCCGCGAGGCCGCGCAGGTGGTCCAGCACGTCCTGCGCCTCCGCCAGAACGGTCTCATCGACGGTCTTGGAACCGAAGACGGCCGAGAGGATCTGAGCGAGGGCCTTGGCATCGGTGCTCTCGCCCGTCGTGCGCTTCAGCTTCTTCGCGGCCTTGCCGAGGAGCTTCGCCTCCTTCTTCGCGGGGCTCGCGGCGAGCCGCGCGGCGGTGGCCGTCGCAAGTTGGTCGAGTTCTGCCGTGAGCGTGGCTCCGAGTGCCGGCAACAGCAGCACGACGACGAGTACGGCCGATGCCGCGCGACGTGGCCAAGACCTGAGACGCCTCATCATCCCCTCCTTCGACCGAAGCGCGCGGGCCGCGGCTGCGAACACGATGGGCCTGCAACGACTGGTGCGTGATGCGAACGGCAGGCTAGCGTCTCCCGACGCCGCCGTCACGCCGCGACCGTCGTGCGAGGCTGCCGGGGCGTACACTCCGGGCATGCTCCACCCACGACTCCGCGTCCCACTGCTGCTGCTGACCGGGCTGCTCGCCGGGCTGGCGCCCTGCGGCCCCGCGGCGTCGCGTGCGCAGGACGCGCCGGCCGCGCCGGCCGCTGCGCCCGAGACCGTCCCCTCGGCGCCGGCCGCGGTCCTCGAGACGTTCAAGGCGGCGGAAGTAAAGAAGCACATCGGCTTCTTCACCTCCAAGAAGTGCGCGGGGCGCGCATCGGGCCTCCCCGGCTGCGATCTCGCGGGGGAGTACATCGTCGAGCGGGCGACCGAACTGGGGCTCACGCCGGGTGGTGAAAACGACTCCTACACGCAGGAGCTGCAGGTCCCCCTCAAGCCCTTCCCCGGGCAGAAGACGCGCGACGACGTCGGTGAGTCCGGGACCAGTTTCAACGTGATCGCGATCCTGCGCGGGAGCGACGAGGACCTGCGCGACGAGTACGTCGTGATGTCCGCGCACTACGACCACGTCGGGCGCAAGAACAAGCGCAAGATCTTCCACGGCGCCGACGACAACGCCAGCGGCGCGGCGGCGCTGCTGCAAGTCGCGCGCGCCTTCGCCACGCCGGGCGCACCGCGGCCACGCCGCTCCATCCTGTTCCTGTGGTGCACGGCCGAGGAGCGCGGACTGCTCGGCAGCAAGTACTTCGTGGAGCACGCGACGGTGCCGGTGGCGAGCATGGTCGCCAATCTCAACATCGACATGGTCGGCCGCAACGCCTCGAAGGAGATGCACGTCTACGGCAACGCGTCGTCGCCGGACCTCGACGCCGCGCACGCGGCCGCCGCGAAGATCAGCGGCTTCCGCTTCCTCGCGAAGACGGGGTCCATCTTCCTGCGCAGCGATCAGGTGAACTTCTACAAGCGCGACATCCCGGCCCTGTTCTTCACGAGCGGCCTGCACAAGGACTACCACGCGACGTCCGACACGGCCGCGCGCATCGACACGACGAAGGTCTCTCGCGCCGCCAAGCACGCCTACCTGACCGCCTGGACGGTCGCCGGCCGCGCCGCGCGCCCGCGCTTCACGAAGATGGACGCGAGCGCGTCGGCCGGCCCTCTCGGGGCGGTGCTCGACCTCGTGCCGCGCGAGAGCCTCCCCGCACGCGTGAAGCCCAAGAACGGCTGCGGCGCGGCGCTCGTCCGCACGGTCATGGATGCCGGTCCCGCCGAGGAGGCCGGGCTGCGCCCCGGCGACTTCATCCTCGAGGTGGGCGGCAAGTACCTGCCGGAGGACGATCCCGTGGGCGCCGTCGAGGAGGCCGTCGGGCGCGCCAAGAAACGCATCGTGCTGCGCGTCGCCCGCGGCACGCGCATGATCAAGGTCACCGTGAAGGTCGGTTGAGCGGCGCGAGCCGCAGCCCTGGACCGTCGCATCCGACCGAATCCCGAATTCATTCCTGCACGGGCCCTTATCGTGTCGTGCTTCCCCCCCCCCGGCACCGGAGACCGACGTGATCCATCGCATTCAGAAACTCGTTCTCGCGGCGACGCTGCTCGCCATGACCGCCGCCCACCGCGCCCACGCCGACGACGCCGCCGCCGCGCAGCCCGCCCCGCAGAAGCCCGAGATCGCCAAGGAGGTGCTCGCCTCCGGCGAGGGCGCGGTGTGCGGCAAGGGCCGCGCGGCGGTCGTGCACTACACGGGCACCTTGACCGACGGGAAGAAGTTCGACAGTTCGCGCGACCGCGACGCGCCGTTCACGTTCGAAGTCGGCGCCGGCTCGGTGATCGAGGGCTGGGACGCCGTCGTGGCGCAGATGAAGGTCGGGGACCGCTGGAAGGTCACGATCCCGTGGCAGATGGCCTACGGCGCGGACGGCCGCCCGCCCGCCATCCCGCCGCGCGCGGACCTCGTCTTCGACATCGAGCTCCTCGCGATCGTCGAACCGACGCACGAGGTCGTGACGCCGGGCGAGGGCGCGCAGCTCGCGCCCGGCCAGCGCATCGAGGCGCACATCGTGCTGTCGATCGCGGACGGCGCGACGCTCAAGGACACGCGCGCCGAGAAGGCCCCGGCGACGCTCGGCGTCGGCGCCCGCAGCGGCATCACCGGCCTCGACATGATGATCAAGCGCATGCGCGTCGGCGACCACTGGAAGATCCGCATCCCACCGGCGCTGGCGTTCGGTGCCAAGGGGCAGCCGCCGAGGATCCCCGCCAACGCCGACGTGATCGCGGACGTCGAGATCCTGCGCGTCCTCGAGCCGCAGATCGAGACGCTCGTCGAGGGCGACGGCGCGCAGCCCGAGCAGGGGCAGATCGTGGTCGTGCACTACACCGGCACGCTCACCGACGGCACCGAGTTCGACAGCTCCCGCAAGCGCGGCGCGCCGTTCAAGTTCCCGCTCGGCGCCGGCCGTGTGATCCCCGGCTGGGACATCACGGTCGCCAAGATGCACGTCGGCGAGCGCGTCAAGGTCACCATCCCCTGGCAGCTCGCCTACGGCGCCCGCGGCATGCCGCCCACGATCCCGGCCAAGGCCGATCTCGTGTTCGACATCGAGCTGCTCGCCATCGAGTAGCCGCCGCCGCCCGATCCCAGCCGCGACGCGGCGCCGCCGCGTCCGGTACGATCCGGCGATGCACGCCAAGAGAAGCCTCGCGGCCGCCGGACTGCTGTTCTCCGCCGTCGCCGCCGTCGCGGGCGCCCAGGACGAGACGCCGCCCCCCGCAGAGCCGACGCCCGCGCAGAAGGAGGCGGCCGACGAGACCGCGCCCGCCGACACGGCGACCAACGACCGCGCTGCCGAGGACGCGACGCCCGAGGAGGCGACCGAGGAGGCCCCGCCGCCGCGCGACCCGTTCTCCGGGTCCGCCGCCGATCTCGCCGCCGCGTACGAGTCCGTCACCCTGCGCACGATCGGCCGCTCGGCGGGTGGCCGGACCCTCGCGATGCTGACCATCGGCGCGCCGGACGCCGAGTGGGCGGCGCTGCTCGTCGCGGGCCTCCACGGCCGGCGTGACCGCGACGAGACGCGCCTCGCGCTGGACGTCGCCTCGTGGCTCGCGGAGCACGCGGACGAGCTGCCGCAGCGCACCGCGTTCCACATCATCGCCGACGGCAGCCCCGACGCGACGGCAGCGGCGGCGACCTGGCCGCGCGCCGGCAATGACCGCCCCACCGACGAGGACGGCGACGGCGACGTGGACGAGGACGGCCCCGACGACGTGAACGGCGACAGCCGCGTGTCGTGGATGCGCTACCCCGACCCCACCGGCGCATGGTCCTTCGACGACGACGACGTGCCGCGGCGCGCCGCGCCCGAGAAGGGCACCGCGCGCACGCACCGCATCGTTCCCGAGGGCCGCGACGACGACGACGACGGCGCCTTCAACGAGGACGGCGCCGGGGGCGTGGACGTCTCGCGCAACTTCACGTGGGCGTTCGAGGAGCACACGCCGCTCGCCGGCCGCTGGCAGGCGTCCGAGAGCGAGACGCGCGCCATCATGGACGTCATCCTCGCGGACCAGCGCATCGCGCTGGTCTACGAGATCGGCGGCGGCGATACCATCGCCAAGACGCCCGGCTGGAGCGGCGCCTGGCAGAAGCTCCCGGGCGACGACTCCGCGCTGCTCACGGGCCTCTCCGAGTTGCACGGCGACGGTCCTCTCGAGAAGCGCACCTCCCACGCCCCCGGCGCGGGCTCGTTCGGCGGCGTGGTCTGGCACCAGCTCGGGCGCATCTGGCTCGGGCGCGCTCCGGCCGGGCGCCGCGGCGCAGTCTGGCCGGACGGCGACGCGAAGTGGCCGGCGCACCTCGCGGTGACGTGGACGGCCGTGAGCGGCGAGGGCCTGCCGCCCGGCGCCGAGGTCGCCACGATCTCCGCCAAGGAGGACGCCGACGCGCCGCCCGCCGTCTTCGCCGAGACGGCGTCGATCGGCGCGTTCCTGCGCGACGCCGCGGCCGGACGTGCACGCGTGGCCTTCACGGACACTGTGACCGCCGGCGGGAGCGGCGTCCTGCGCCTGCGCACGCGCCTCGTGAACACGGGCCGCCTGCCGACGCACACCGAGCGCGGCGCGGCGCTGCGCGCGCGACGGCCGCTGAACGTGCGCGTGCGGCTGCCAGGCGACGCGACGCTGGCCGGCGGCCGTCCGCTCGTGACCGTCGCGCGGCTCGCGCCCGGCGGATCGAGCGACGAGCTCGCGTGGGTGGTCGCGGGGCCGCGCGGCGCGGTCGTGCGCATCGAGGTCAGCGGCCCCGACACGGGCACGGTCGTGCTGGAAGAGAGGATCCCGTGATGCGCCGCGCCGTACTGCCATCGCTCACGCCGTTGACGTTCCTCGCGCCACTCGCAGCGCTCGTGCTGCTCGGCGCGCCGAGCGGCGCCGCGGCCCAGGAACGCCCGGAGCTCCCGCCGTGGACGCAGCAGCCCCCGGCGCGCGTCCCGGCGCGCCCGGAGAAGCAGCCGCAGGTCGCCCTGCGCTTCGACCGCTTCTATCACACCGACGAGCTGAACGACGCGCTGCGCGAACTGGCCGCCGCCCACCCGGACCTCATCGAGGTGCGCAAGATCGGCACGTCGGTCGAGGGACGCGACATCCTGATCGCGGTGCTGACCGACACGCGCGCCGGCGCCGACACGGACAAGCCCGCGTTCTGGTGCGACGGCAACATCCACGGCAACGAGGTGCAGGGCGGCGAGGCGAGTCTCTATCTGCTCTGGTGGGTGACCGAGAACCGCGACCTGCCGCGCGTCGCCGAACTGCTGCGCGAGCGCACGTTCTACGTCGCCCCCTCCATCAACCCCGACGGGCGCGCGCACTGGTTCGACGCGCCCAACACCATGAACTCCTCGCGCGGCGGCAAGCGCCCGGTGGACAACGACCGCGACGGCCTGTTCGACGAGGACGGCCCGGACGACATCGACGGCGACGGCGAGGTCTTGCAGATGCGCATCCGCGACCCGAACGGCGGATGGAGGGAGGACCCCGAGGAGCCAAGGCTGCTCGTGCGCGTCAAGCCCGGCGAGACGGGCACCTGGCGCCTGCTCGGCACCGAGGGCATCGACAACGACGGCGACGGCCGCATCAACGAGGACGGCCCCGGCGGCTACGACCCCAACCGCGACTGGCCCGCGGACTGGGCGGGGCCCGCCGTGCAGCACGGTGCCGGGCCGTACCCGGTCTCGCTGCCCGAGACGCGCGCGGTCGTGGACTTCGTCGTCGCCCACCCCAACATCGCCGGATTCCAGAGTTTCCACAACACAGGCGGCATGATCCTGCGCGGTCCCGGCTCCAAGGACGCCGGGAAGTACGCCTACGCCGACGACCGCGTGATGGCGGCGCTCGCCCGGCGCGGCGAGTCGCAGCTCCCGTTCTATCGCTCGATCGTGATCGCCAAGGACCTCTACACCGTGCACGGGGGCGAGGTGAACTTCGCCTACGAGACGCTCGGCATCTTCGCCTTCAGCAACGAGCTTTGGAGCCGCAAGCAGTACCTGCAGGGCGCCGAGGGCACCACCGGCGACGCGCGGCGCGACCGCCTGCAGTTCGACGACGACCTCGAACTGGGCCGGCGCTACGTGGACTGGAAGCCGCTCGAGCACCCGCAGCTCGGCCCCATCGAGGTCGGGGGATGGACGCGGCGCAGCGGCCGCGTGCCGCCGTCGTTCATGATCCGGGAGATGTGCCACCGCAACATGGCCTTCGTGCTCTACCACGCCTCCGAGATGCCGCTCGTGCGCGCCGGCGAGGCGACGAGCGGCGACGCCGGCGGCGGCCTGCGCGTCGTCGAGGCGACGTTCGAGAACGAGGGCATGATCCCGACGCGCACGCAGCGCGCCGTGGACAAGAAGATCGGCGCGCCCGATCGCGCCGAGATCACCGGCGACGGCATCGAGGTGCTCTCCGGGGGCATCGTGGACGGCACCTCGCGGCGCGTCCTCGAGCCGGACGTGCGACGCCCGGCGGACCTGCGGCTGCCGCGGGGCATCGGCGGCGACGGCACGCTGCGTCTGCGCTGGCTGGTGCGCGGCAGCGGACGCGTGACGATCACCTACCGCGCGGAGAAGGGCGGCACGGCGACGCTGACCCTGGATCTGTAGACGCGGAGGCCGACGGCATCACGGGGCGATGCGCGTCACCCAGGGGATGGCGTCGAAGTCCGTGTCGTAGGAGCACAGGACGTCGGCGCCCGATGAGCATGCTCGGCTCCGGCGGCGTACATGAAGACGTTGGCGTCGATGAGCATCATCGGGAAGGGCCGCCATCCGGTGCGTCGCGCGGGAGCGGCTCGTCCACCGCGGGCGACGACTCGCGGATCATCTCCTCGACAGGGCCGACGGGCAACGCGAGCGACGCGAGCTCATCGACAGCGCGGACCCGGGCCTCGGTGGCGTGCAGCCCGTACGTCGTGGTGACGGCCTCACGGACGAGCCCCCCGAGGCTCGTGCCACGCTCCCGCGCGAGCCGCCGCAGGCGCCGGTGCATGTCCTGCGTCAGCAGGATCGTCGTCTTCTTGGACAGCTCCATACACGCCTCCACATATGGATCGCGGCGCACGCGCTGCCGCCTGGGAAGCAGAGAGCGGGATTCATCGGGGCTGGTCGTGGGCGCAGGCGTGGCAGGTCTTGCACATGCGGTTGTTCACGAACAGCGACGCCGCCAGGGCGACGCCCGCGATGACGCCCGTCCAGGCGATCCCGTGCGAGTGTCCGTCGCCGTCGAAGACGTGCAGTGCGTGGGCGATCATGGCGACGATCGCGAGGAGCAGCGCCGTCAGCACGGCGAGGTTGCCGTGGGCCTTCAAGCCCTTCCACGCGGCCAGCGTCCCGACGACAGCGGCGAGCAGTACCAGGCCCCATTCCACGGGTTCGTGGCGTAGGAAGGAGAACGCCCCGGCGGCTCCCGCCCCGATGAGGATGGGCATCGCGGCGCAGTGCACCGCGCACGCCAGCGACGCGAACTCGCCCAGGCGTGCCAGCCGCCCCGCGCGGCGGCCCTCGCCGCGGACGTCGTCACCGGCATCGCCACGGGCGTCGCAGCCGATCGAATCCCCCGAGCGCGCCATCAGTGCTGGTGCCCCTCGGGACCGCAGTGCGCACAGAGTTGGCGGGCGGCGTCCTGCGCGTCGTCGGCGGCCGCCGGCCGGTCGGCGACGCGCTCGGCGACGCGAGCGCCGGACGCCATCGCCGTCATCGCCGCCGCGGCCCTCGGCGGATAGGCCGTGCCGCAGCAGTCACAGGTCTCGGCCCGCTCGCGTTCGAGCAGTCCGCGCAGCCAGTCCGCCGCGTCGCAGTCCACGCGCCCCTCACCGCCGCAGGCCGGGCAGGTCGCGTGAAACGACTGCCGCAGCGCGTCGCGGATGAACGCCGACTTGTCGGGCAGCCGGTCGAGCGCCTCGGCGAGGTGCTCGTCCACGCGGAACGTGACGACGACGGACTTGTTACGGGTCATGGCAGCCTCACGACGGGCCTGCGGCACGGCCACGCGTGAAGTCTGACGTGGAGTCTCGCGCGCAGCCGACCGAAGAAGTGCATGACCATGTCATACACGACATCGCCGCAGCCGGCCGAAAAGGATCGCTGCGCGGCTACCCGGCGACTGCGTCCATGAGGTGCCGGATCTCGTCGTCCACGGCGGCGACGCCAGTGACGTCTCCCATGACGGAACGACGTCGCGGAGTTGCGCCCTACTGCTCGGACAGTGCGATGTCGATTCCGGACTGCTCGCCGCCGTCGCTGACGGTCACCTCCCCGGAGGTGCCCCGCAGCGCCTTGTCGCCGGACTGCGCCCAGACGTTCACCGTGTACGTACCGGGCGCGAGACCGCCGATCGTGTAGCGGCCGTCGGCAGCCGTCTGCGCGTTGCCGTTGCCGTCCTCGCCCGAGGCCCACACGTTGGCGTTCGCGAGGCCGGAGCCGTCCGGCCCGGTGATGCGGCCCGAGATCTTGCCGCCCTCGCTGAAACGCACGACGAGATCCGACGCGCCGGCCTCGGCCCGCAGGCTGCGCGACGACGCGCCGGTGACGTTGACCGTCACCTGGTACTGCCCGGGAATCAGCCCCGTGACCTCGAACGCGCCCTCGAGGATCGGTGCGTTGCCGTTGCTGTTGCGGCGCTCGACCTCTCCCGGCGATGCCACGCGCATCACCGACACCCAGCCCTCGAGCGCCGGTTCGCCGCTCGCCAGGAACACCTTCCCGGAGATCGACAGGCCCGTCGTCACCTCGATCAGCACACCCTCCTGACCGGCCTGGACGCCCTCGATGGTGCGCGGCACGATGGAGACGCCGCCGCCGCGCCACCAGCTCTGGCCGACCTCGAGCGCGTACTCGCCGGCCGGCACGTCGCGCAGGACGAAGCTCCCGTCGGCGGTCGTCTGCGTGCCACCGGCGGCGGTCGTCGAGCCGTCGTCGCCCTTCTTCTGGGCCGTGACGCGCACGCCCGCGGCGGGGCGGCCGTCGGTCAGCCGCACGGTGCCCGCGATGACGAACGCCGACGCGAGCTGCAGCGTGACCCCCGGCCCGCCAGGCTGCACGCTGACCGCCGCGCTGTCGGCGAATCCGTCGCCTCCGGCCGTCAGCGAGTACGTGCCGGCCGCGAGCCCCTTGATCGCGAACTTCCCCTCGGAGTCCACGCGCACCTGGCCGGGACCGGCGCCGTAGGGATCGGACTCCGTCTTCCAACCGCCGGCGCGACCGACGCTGACCTGGGCAGCGGCGACGGGCTGCCCGTTCGGCGCCTTCACGACCCCCGTGATCGAGCCGCCCACGGGCAGATCGATGTCGAGCTTGACGGCCCTGCCGTCGGTCGCCTCGAGCCCGGAACGCGAGACGGACGGGTAGTCGGGATGCGTCACCTGCACGACGATCGGGCCCGGCTCGACGCCGGTGACGCGGAAC
>JAJRVY010000163.1 GCA_024277065.1 Planctomycetota bacterium | reverse complement strand
CCTCCCGGCGCCCCGCTCCGCCGCGGGTGCGGTGCCCCCCGCGGACCCGGCGGCGCGCACGAGCACGGGTCGCGCCACGGCGCCTCCGAAGGCCCCGCCACGGCCCGCGCCGCGTCCGCCCGGAGCGCGGACGGCCGGCGCGGACGAGCCGCGGAGCGGAGGCCCGGGGAACGACGTCGCCGAGGGCGCCGGGACCGAGGGGAAGGCGAGCGCGACGGAGACGCCGGAGCAGGACGCGCCCCCGCCGGTGCCGCCCCGTCCCAAACTCTCCGAACCGCGGTAGCGGCCGACCGCGCCGCCCCCGCTCGATCCCGTCCGTCGTGACGCCGTCGCCGTGTAGTCTGCGGAGCCCTCCCCCCATCCGGAGACTGCCATGATCACGATCGACGATTTCGCCAAGGTCGAGTTGCGCACCGCCGAGGTGCTGTCCGTCGAAGAGCATCCGAACGCCGACCGGCTGCTCGTCCTGCGCATCCGGCTCGGCGAGGAGGAGCGCCGGCTCGTCGCCGGCATCCGCGCCCACTACGCGCCGGACGAGCTCGTCGGCAAGACGATCATCGTCGTCGCCAACCTCCAGCCGGCGATGCTGCGCGGCGTCGAGAGCCAGGGCATGCTCCTCGCCGTCCGCGACGGTGACGCCGTGCACGTCCTGACGCCCGATTCGAGCGTGGCCTCCGGCCTGCGCGTGTCCTGAACGGGCCGGGAGATCCGCTTCGATGCTCGCCGAGCTCCGCGTCCGCAACCTCGCCCTCGTCGAGTCGGCGACCGTGCGGTTCACACCGGGGCTGAACGTCGTGACCGGAGCGACGGGCGCGGGCAAGAGCCTGCTGCTGGCAGCACTCGCGCTCGTCCTCGGTGGCCGTTGGTCACGCGACATGTTGCGCACCGGCGCCGAGCGCATGCACGTGCAGGCGGTGTTCGACCTGGACGACGAACGCGCCGCGCGCGTGGCGGAGCTGAGTGGCGAGGCGCCGCCCGAGGGCGGGGGCCGCCGCGAGGTCCTCGTGGAACGTCGCATCGACGCCGCGGGACGCAACCGCGCCGAGATCGACGGACGGCTCGTGGCCGTCGGGAAACTGCGCGAGCTGGGCGCGCTGCTCGCCGAGATCCACGGTCAGAGCGATCAGCAGGCGCTCCTCGACCCGGTCCACCAGACCGCGCTCCTGGACCGCGCCGCCGCCCTCGAGGAGCGCCGCGCGACGTTCGCGAAGCGGCTCGCGACGTGGAGGACGTCGTCGCGGCTGCTCGCCGAGGTGCGCGGCGACGCGGACGCGCGGCGGCGACGCGCCGAGGAGCTCGTGGCCCTGGCCGCGGAGATCGCCGCGGTGGCGCCCGAGCCGGGCGAGAGTGACGCCCTGCGCAGCGAACGCGAGCTCCTGGCGGCCGCGGAGCGGCATCGCGAGGCCCTGGCCACGGCCCTCGAGCTCACGTGGGATGCGGGAACCTCGGGCGACGAACCCGCCGTGGACAGGCTGGGCCGCGCGGCGCGCGAGATCCAGGGCACGGCGGAGCTCGCGCCGGACGTGCACTCGGCGATGGACCTGCTCGACGGCGCGGCGGAGCAGGTGCAGGAGGCGGGAAGGCTGCTCGAAAGCGCTCTCGCGGCGCTCGAGGCCGATCCCGAGCGTCTGGACCGCATCCAGGAGCGGCTCGAGGAACTGGGCGCGCTGCTGCGGCGCCACGGCCCCTCCGAGGAGGACGCTCTGCGCCGCGCGGCGGAGGCCGCCGACGAGGCGGCCGCGCTGCGCGCCGCCGAACGCGGCTCCACGGATCTCGCCTCCCGCGTCGCCGACGAGGCGGCCGCCGCGCTACGGGAGGGGCTGGCGCTCGACGCCGCCCGGCGGGAGGCCGGAGCGTCGTTCTCGCGCGAGACGCGCGCGACGCTCGCCGAACTCGAGATGGCGGGCACGCGCTTCGAGGTGGCCGTCCCCGAGCGTGCCACGGACCCCGGCGCCGCGCTCGCGACGGCGACGCCCCTCGGCCTCGGCCCGCTGGAGTTCCTCGTCTCCCCGAACGCCGGCGAGGAGCTGCGGCCGCTCGCCAGGATCGCCTCCGGCGGCGAGCTGGCACGCACGGCCCTCGCCATCAAGGGCCGGCTCGCCGGCGCCGACCGCATTCCGCTACTCGCCTTCGACGAGATCGACGCCGACGTGGGTCCGCGACTCGGCGCGGTGATCGGCCGTCGCCTGGCGGCCCTCGCCGCCGGCCGCCAGGTCCTCGTCATCACGCACCTGCCGCAGGTGGCGGCCTTCGCCGCCTCCCATCTGCGCATCCGCAAGAGCGAGTCGGGCGGCCGCACCTACGTGCACGTCGAGCCCCTGACAGGCGCCGACCGCGAGCGCGAGATCGCCGAGATGATCCGCGGCGCCGGCCGCGCGGAGGAGGCCCTGGACCAGGCCCGCGCCATGCTGGCCGAGGGCGCCGAGGGCACGGGAAACGCCGCAGGGAGCGCCACTGAGAGCGCCACTGGGAGCGCCGCGGGCACCTCGCGGTGACGGCCCGCGACGGCCCGTGGCCCGGCGCGGCCGATGTGGCACCATGACGGCCGGCGACCACAACTCGATGCCCGACCCGCCCATGCCCGACCTGCCCCATCCCGTGACCGTGAGTCCGCGCTTCCTCCCGAAGCCGTGGGGCGGGCGCCGTATGGAGACCACGCTCGGCTACGCGCTGCCGGGCGAGGCCCCGATCGGCGAGGCCTGGCTCGTCCACGACCGGGCGGGCGCCTCCAGCGAGATCATGGGCGGACCGCTGGACGGCACGCACGTCGCGGACCTCCGCGGCGACGCGCCGTTCCCGCTCCTCCTCAAGATCCTGGACGCAGGCGCACCGCTGTCGGTGCAGGTACACCCCGCGCCACGAGCGGCGCAGGCGCTCGGCGGCGAAGCGAAGACCGAGTGCTGGTTCGTGCTGGACGCCCTCCCCGGAGCGCGCGTGTACCGCGGGCTGCGCGACGGCTGTGATCGCGCGCGACTCGAGACCGCGCTGCGGCGGGGTGACGTCGAGAGCTGCCTGCACGCAGTCGAGGTCGCCGCGGGTGACACGATCTTCGTGCCCGCGGGCACCGTGCACACGATCGGCGCCGGTATCCTGCTCGCCGAGGTCCAGCAGAACAGCGACACGACCTTCCGCCTGCACGACTGGGGCCGCGTGAACACCGCCGGAGAGGCCCGCGAGCTCCACGTCGCGTCCGCGCTCGACAGCATCGACTTCGGCCCGCGCGGCGAGGACAAGATCCCCGCGCAGTTGATCGAGGACGAGGGCAGCGTGCGCCGCCTCCTGCTGGTGCAGAGCCCGTTCTTCTCGGCCGAGAGCGTGACCGCGATGGGCACGTTCACGCTCGAGATCCCGCCCTCTGTCGATGGGACGTGGCGCATCGTGCACGTGCTGGCGGGAGCCGGCGAGCTGCGGCTCTTCGAGCGCGGCACGGCGCCCCTGCGCTTCCGGCCGGGCGACACGCTGCTCCTGCCGGCGCGGCACGACGCCTACGAGGTGGCGCTGGGCGCCACGGTGCTGCGGGCGCTCGTGGTCCATCGCTGACATCCACCGCCGACGACGTGCGTCAGCGCAACCAGCCGGCGGCGGCGATCTCCTGCAGCCCCTCGTCCAGGCGATCGAGGCGCATCAGCGCCAGACCGTGGCCGCGGCGCACGAGCAGGTCGTCCGGCGCGGCGACGAGCAGCGCGCCGTACACGGCGAGCGCTTCTTCCGCGCGCTCGGCCGTGAGGAGCGCCCAGGCGAACTGGCGGCGCGTCGCGACGGACGCCTCCGGCAGCGCGGCCGCGCGCCGCAGCAGATCCACCGCGCGTGGCACGCGATCCGTCGCGAGCGAGGCCGCCCCGGCCGCCGCCAGGAGCGCCGCGTCGGACTCTCCCGCGGCTAGGAGCATCTCGTACTGCGCGAGGGCCTCGTCGAGAGCCCCGTCCGCGTGGAGCAGCGCGGCCAGGTCACGGCGCGCCGCGAGATCGTCCGGCGTCACGCGCAGCCGATCGCGCAGTCGGCGCTCGCGCGCGGGCGTCGTGTCCGCGACGCGCGGCGCGCCCGCACGCCGCCCCACCTGCTGGGACGCGTGCAGCCGCAGCACCGTGCGCCAGCGCCGCATCGCGTCCGCCGCGAGCGAGTCGTCTCCGTCGCGCATGCCCAGGTGGAGCAGACGGTAGAGGAAGAGCTGGGCGTGGATGTGACGCGGAGAGAGTCGGATGGCCTGGTGCATCGCCTCGATCGCCTCGCCGCGGCGCGCGGCGCCCGCGCGTGAGATCACGTCGCCGAGACGGAACCAGGCCTCCGCGCTGCGCGGATCCCGCTCGAGCGCGTCGCGCTGCTTGGTCTCCGCCTCGTCGAGCTTCCCCAGCGCCTGGAGCGCGAGCCCGAGCTCGCTGCGCACGTAGGCGCGCCCGGAGCGGCGCTTCTCGGCGCGCTTGAACGACCTGACAGCCTCGTCGTAGCGGCCGAGGTCATACAACACCTGCCCGAAACCGAAGAGCGCGTCGTCGTTGCCGGCGTCCACCTCGAGCCAGGCGCGGTAGGCGGCCTCGGCCTGCGGCAACTCGCCCATGACGTGCAGGGACTCGGTGAGTTCGGCGTGGAGCGTCGTGTCGGCGGGCGCCTCGCGCAACAGCCCGCGCAGGAGCGGCGTCGCCTCGGCGTAGCGCCTCTCCTCGACGAGTACGCGGGCGAGCAGGCGCCGCGCCGCCGGGTTGTCGGGATCGAGTTCCAGAGCGCGACGCAGCAGAGGCTCGGCGTCGGCGGGCGCGTCGGCATCCAGAAGCCGCTCCGCGCGCCGCAGGGCGACGTCGGCTTCGCGCGCCGGACCGGCGCGCACGGTGAGTTCGGGCACGGCAGGACCGCTGCCCTCGCCCCGGCCACAGCCGCCGACGAGCAGCGCCGCGGCGACCGTCAGTGTCCGGCCCCTCATGCCGCTCCGCTCATGCCACGCCGGGCCGCAGCACGAGACCGAGACGCCGCACCGAGGTCCTGCCGTCCCGCACGAGGCCCGACGCCTCGAGTGCCGTCACGTAGAGCCGCACGAGGTGCTCGGTGTCGGGCCGCAGCACCGTCAGGACGCCGGCGTCCTCGTCCCAGAGCGCCTCGGTCTCCCGCGTGAATCCGGCGTCGCCGCACAGCGCACGCACCTGGCGCCGCGTGGGCGTCCACGTGTGCCGCGCGTCGCGCAGTCGCGCGAGGGCATTCCAGGCGCCGCGCGCCTCGATGTAGTAGGGAGCCACCTGCTGGATGACGACGAGGCTGCCTCCGGGGGCGAGGGACTCCGCCGCAGCGCGCAGCGCGAACGACGGCTCCAGCACACGGTCCAGGACGTCGAGCAGCACGATCGCGCGCCAGCCGGCCTCGCGCGCCGGCAGACGCCGGCCGTCATCCTCACGAAACGGCACGCCCTCGGCGCCGGCCGGCTCGTGGCGACGGACGACGCAACCCGCCAGATCCGCGGCCAGATGGTCGCCCGCGGGCGGCGTCGCGCCGCTTACGAGCAGAACGTCGGCGCGCGCTGCGTCGGCGCCCCCCGGCACGAACGCCGCGAGATCCGGCCGCGGGCCGGTCTCACGCTTCTTGAACAGGGCCTGGAGTGGATTCAACGGGCATCTCCCTTCGCGCGCCGGCGTCGCCGCGACGGCGTGGTGATCGTCTTCTTGTCTGCGAGCTTGCGCGGTCGCGGCACGTCCTGGCGCGACGGGCACAGCTCGCGCATCGAGCAGAGGGCACAGCGTGGCGACCGCGCGACGCACACCCGCCGCCCGTGGAAGATCATGCGATGACTGAACGCCGTCCACTCTTCGCGCGGCAGCAGTTCCATGAGATCGCGCTCGACGCGCCCCGGGTCGTGGTGGCGCTAGAGCCCCAGACGATGGCTGAGACGGTGCACGTGCGTATCGACGACGACGCCCAGGTTGCGCCGAAACGCCGTCCCGAGCACGACGTTCGCGGTCTTGCGCGCGACACCGGGAAGCGCCGTGAGTGCGTCCATGTCCTGGGGCACGTCCCCGCCGTGGCCTTCGACCAGCCCGCGGGCCATGCCGATCAGGTTCTTCGCCTTGTTGCGGTAGAAGCCCGTGCTGTGGATGACCACCTCGACGTCCGGCTGAGCGGCCGCGGCGAGGGCGGCGGCGTCCGGCCAGCGCGCGAAGAGTTCGGGCGTCACCATGTTGACGCGCTCGTCGGTACACTGCGCCGACAGGATCGTCGCGACGAGCAACTGGAACGGACCGTCGTGCAGGAGCGCGCACTCGGCCTCGGGATAGCCCGCGGCGAGGAGCGCCGCCACCTCTCCGGCGCGGCGTCGTCTTTCGGCCTTGGCGGCTCGCGGCAAGGGCATTCTCCGGTCGAGGGGGCGGACGACGGGCCGGCGGGCGACCCGCATGCACGGGGAGACGGCGACTCCGCCCCACCGGCGGGGTATCGTAGCCGGGTCGTGGACCGGACCCCCGAGTTCGGTGCGCGCAGGCCCCCTCCCGGGCACGCCGAGGTCCGCACGCGGCGACCCCCGGCCCCGTCCCCCCCCCCCCGAGACCACGATGGAAGAGCGACTGCAGAAAGTGCTCGCACGCGCCGGCATCACGAGCCGCCGCGGTGCGGAAAGGCTGATCGTGGACGGCCGCGTCGCGGTGAACGGACGCGTCGTGCGCGAGATGGGCATCAAGGTCGATCCCGCGATGGACGAGATCCGCGTGGATACGCTCCTCGTCCCGCGCGCGGCGGCGGCCGGCGAGGGCCGTTGCACGTACCTGCTGCTGCACAAGCCGACAGGAGTGCTGTGCACGGTGAAGGACGACCGCGGCCGCAAGACCGTGCTCGATCTCGTCCCACCGTTCCCGGGCAAGCGCCTCTTCCCCGTCGGGCGGCTCGACGAGGACAGCGACGGCATCGTGATCCTCACCAACGACGGCGAGCTCACGCATCGCCTGACGCACCCGAGCTACGGCGTGCCGAAGACGTACGACGTCCGCGTCAAGGGCCGCCTCACGCCCGAGGACGCCGCGAAGTTCGAGGCGGGCGTGTGGCTCAGCGAGGGCCGCACGGCGCGCAGCCGCGTGCAGATCCGGCGCGCGGGGCCGCGCGTCACGCACGTCGCGGTGACCCTGAGCGAGGGACGCAACCGCGAGATCCGGCGCGCCTTCGCGAAGCTCGACCATCCCGTCCTGTCACTGCGGCGCATCCAGATCGGCCCCATCGTCAGCCGCGGGCTGAAGCCCGGGCAGTACCGTCCGCTCGATGGCGACGAGGTTCGCGCACTCCAGGCGCTGGGCGAGGGCGGTCCCGAGGGGCGCATGCGCCCGCTGCGCCGCCGCAGCACGGGGACCGACCGGCGCCGCTCCGGGAAGCCCGATCCCGCCAAGGCCAAGAAGCCGCCGCGGCGGCGCGCGAAGACCGTGACCGGCAAGGGACGCCGACCCACGAATACTGCGGGCAAGAAGGCCGGCGGGAAGCGCACGAGTGGTAAGCAACAGGCGCGGCGCAAGACCGGCAAGGGCGGCGGCGGAAGAACCGCTCGCAGGAGGGGCGGATGAGCACGGAGACCACGTCGGGTGAGGCCGCGGGGAGCGACATCGCGGACGGGGCGGACGACACGGGCGAGACCACGCCCGGCGGGTCGGAGCTGCGGCGCGATGCGAGCCTGCGCGTGACGGAGGCACGGCTGGCCAACGGACTGACGGCGATCGTCATGGAGCGCTCGGCGTCGCCGGTGGTGTCGGTCCAGACGTGGTACCGCGTCGGTTCGCGCGAGGAGGAGAAGGGCCGGACGGGGCTCGCGCACTTCCTCGAGCACCTGATGTTCAAAGGCACGGCGGTCATGCGCAAGGGCGACATCGACCTCGTCACGATGCGCTGCGGCGGGCACAACAACGCCGACACGACGACCGACCGCACACGCTACTACTTCGACTTCGCCGCGGACCGCTGGGAGCGCGCGCTCGAGATCGAGGCCGACCGCATGCGCGGCTCGATCTTCGACGAGCACGAGTTCCGCGCCGAGCGCGGCCCCGTCATCGAGGAACTGCGGCGCGACCGCGATGATCCGTGGTGGGCGCTGCACGAGACGCTCGATGCGACGGCCTACCAGGTCCATCCCTACCGCAACCCGGTCATCGGCTGGCCCGAGGAGATCGCCAAGGTCCCGCGCGAGGCCGTGCTCGCGTTCTACGACGCGTGGTACCGGCCCGCGAACTGCGTCGTCGTGGTCGTCGGCGACGTGCAGGCGGACGACGTCGTCGCCCGCATCGAGCGGCTCTTCGGCGCCCTCCCGGGAGACCCGCCGCCGAAGATCTTCGTCCCGCAGGAACCCGCCCAGGAAGGCGAGCGGCGCTTCGAACTCGAGCTCGAGGTCAACGTACCGCGCATGATCATGGGCTTCCACACCGTCCGCGTCCAGGACCCCGAGGATGCGGTCCTCGACGTACTCAAGGTGATCCTCGCCGGCGGCAAGAGCTCGGTGCTCTACGACCGCCTGGTGCGCCGCGACCGCCTGGCGTCCGTCGTCTTCGCCTCCAACGACACGCGCCGCGACCCCGGCCTGTTCCTCGTGATGGCCGACGTGGTGCCGGGAGCCGAGCCGGTGGCGCTCGAGGCCGCGCTCTGGGAGGAGATCGAGCGCATCGCCGCAGACGTCCCGGCGCCGGAGGCGTTCGAACGCGCACGTGCGATCCTGCGCGCGGGGCGCGTCTACCGCCAGGCGACCTCCTCGGGCATGGCGACCGTGCTGGGCACGATGCAGACGATGGGCGGCGACTGGCGGCTCTACGTCGAGCAGGACCGCCGCGTCGAGACCATGACGCCCGGCGACGTGCGTGACGTCGCCGCGCGGTTCCTGGTGCGCCGCGGCCGCACGGTCGGCTGGGCGCTGCCGCGGCCGCACGGCGCCCCGCCGCGGCCGGCGATCCCCGACGGCGACCTGCACGAACTGCCCGACCCGCCGGAGGACGAGCGCGACGAGCCCGAGATCCTCCAGCGCCGCCCCACCGGGCGCCTGCGCGTCGAGCTCCCGGCGCGTCGCGTGGAACTGGCCAACGGGCTCCGCGTGCTGGTGCTGCCGCGCCGCGGCCTGCCCGAGGTCGCGGTGCGCCTGTGGGTCGATGCCGGTCGATTGCGCGAGACGAAGTTCGGCGCGGCGGCGCTCGTGGGGGCCTGCCTCGATGAAGGCGCCGCGGGCCGCAGCGGGCCCGACATCGCCGAGCTGCTGGCCGGGCTCGGCGCGCACCTCGGGAGCAGCGCCGCGGGAGTCGCCGCGCGCTGCCTGACGGAGGATCTCCCGCGCGTGCTCGACGTCGTCGCCGACGTCGTGCAGCGTCCGGACTTCCCGGCGGAGGCCATCGAGCAACGGCGCGGACAGCTCATCGCGCAGGTGCGCGCCGAGGACGACGATCCGGCCTCGGTCGGCGTGCGGCGGCTGCGCGCCGAGATCTACGGCGAGCACCCGTACGGACGCCGCGCCACCGGCAGCGAGGACGATCTCCGGGCGCTGACACGCGAGGACATGGTCGCGCACCATCGCCGCCTGTTCGTGGCCGAGGGCGCGATCCTCACGATCGTCGGCGACGTGGACGTCGCCGAGGCGCTGGATCTCGTCGCCGAGCGCTTCGGCGCCTGGCCCGGGCGCGAGACCGCGCCACCCGCACTGCCGACGCCGGAGCGGGGCGCGCCCCGCACGATCCACATCGAGGAGGATCGCGACCAGCTCCACGTATATCTGGGGCATGTCGGCATCCGCCGCGACGATCCGGACTACTACCCGCTGCTGCTCGCCGACTTCGTGCTGGGCTCGGGCCCCGGGTTCACCGACCGGCTGTCGAGGACGCTGCGCGACGAGCAGGGACTGGCGTACTCGGTCTGGGCGCACCTCGCGCGGAGTGCCGACATCGAACCGGGGACGTTCACGGCGTACATCGGCACGTCGCCGGACATGCGCGAACGTGCCGTGAGCGGGCTGCGCGCCGAGATCGAACGGCTCGCGAGCGGCACCGCGCCGGTGACGGACGACGAGCTGGACGACGCCCGCGGCTACGTCCTCGGGAGCTACGTGTTCGCGTTCGAGACCAACGCCGGCACGGCGGAGCAGCTCGT
>JAJRVY010000162.1 GCA_024277065.1 Planctomycetota bacterium | reverse complement strand
GGCGTCGCCGTAGCGGCGTTCGGGCCGCCGCAGCGTTCCCGCGCCACGCCGCACACCGCCGCGGCCATCGCCGCTGATCGCGAGACCGCCGGCCGCGCACTGCGCACGGGTCTCGCTCTCGGCCGCAACCCGAGGGAACGGACGCCGGGATCCGGCGTGGAGGATCGCTAGCCATGCTCGCGGACAAGACCTTGCTGGGAGCCACGCTGATGGTGACCTTCCTCTCCGGAGGGACCGTCGGCTATCTGGCCCGGGACTCCCGCGGCGCCCCCGCCGCACGCCCCTACGCCGTGGAGACCGTGTTCCGCCACCAGCTCGACGAGCTGCGCAGCAGCGGCTACGACGCGGCAGAGCTGGACGAGGCCCGCGGCCACTACGAGGACTACCTGGGCGAGTACCAGGTGTGGTGGGAGCAGTTCGTCGAGAGCCACATCGACAACCTCGACCGCATCGATGCGCGACTCGCCGAGCACCTCGAGGAGTTGGGCGCGCGGCACCGCGCGAGGGCCACCGACGAGAGCGCGCGTTGACGTCGCAACAGTCTCTGCTGGACAGCCGCCCGCTGCCGGGGGAGCCTCTGCGGCTCGGCCGCGCCCACGGACCGCCGTGTCCGCCCACGATCGCGGTCTCACGGGTGGAGGCGTAGCACTTGGCCAAGGCCACAGGCATCGACATCGGATCGCGCGCGTGCAAGGTCGCCGTCGTGGACGGCGGCCCCAAGGGCGCCCGGCTCCTGCGGTTCGCGGAGACGGAGTACGAGGTCGCGAAGGGCGAGCCCCTCACACCGTCCGTGGTGCTCGACGCCGTTCGCAAGTCGCTCGCGGCGGCGAAGGCGCCGAAACAGGCCGCCTGCCTCGCCATCGCGGCGGAGCAGTGCATCCTGCGCGAGATCTCGGTTCCGTTCTCGCAGGACGATCAAATCGCGAAGGTGGTGAAGTTCGAGTTCGAACCCCACCTGCACAACGCCGCCATCGAGGACGTCGTCATCGACTTCGTCAAGACCGGCCCGGCGCGCGTGGGAACCCGCCTGCTCGTCTTCGCCTGCGTCAAGAAGGTGCTCGCCGCACGACTGGAGCAGCTCGCCTCCGTGGGCGTCGATCCGCTACACGTGGACGTGGACGTCGCGGCGCTGTTCAACGTGGCCAAGACATCCGGCGCCCTGGATGAACACCCGAACTGCCTCATCATCGACATCGGCGCCCGCACGACGAAGACCCTCTTCGTCCAGGACGGCCGCCTGAAGGTGGCGCGCTCCATCCGGCTGGGCGCCCGCAGCGCGCACAAGCGGCTGGCCGCGGACCTCGAGGGCGACGAGGAGGCCGCCACCGAGGCGCTGGAGAACGCCGCCGGCGCCGAGGCCCTCGCGCAGATGCCCGCCGACGCCACGGGGACCATCGAGATCGTCACGTCGGTCAAGGAGATGGAGGCCCTGGTCGCCCACGACCGCAACACCGAGTTCCTGCAGCGCGTGATGCGCGAGACGCAGCGCACGCTCACGATGATGGGCGACACGCAGGGCATCTCCCTCATCTTCCTGACAGGCGGCGGAGCAGCGCAGCACCCCAACGCCCGCGAGCAGTTGTCCAAGCGCTTCGGGGCCGACGTCGAGGACCTGCCGGTGAGCAAGGCCGTCACGCACGACCTCCCCCCCAGCGAGGCCGACCGCCTGACCTTCTCGGGCGCCGTGGCCGTCGGAACGGCGCTCAAGGTGATCGGCGTCGATGCCGCCGCCATCGACCTGCGTCAGGAGGAGTTCCGCTTCGCGCGCACGTTCGATCAGGTGAAGAACGTCGTCGCGACCGGCGTGACGCTCGTCTTCTTCGCCGTGTTCCTGTTCCTGCTCAGTCTGGTCATGGATCACAAGCAGGTCGTCAGGGAGCTGCGGGATCTGCAGACCGTGGCGCGAGGGAAACTCGACGCCGACGTCTTCGACGCCTACGCCGAGAGCGTCCGCGATGCGCGGCGCGTGCCGGTCAGCTCGGACCCCGACCGCTACTTCCAGACCACCAAGACGGCGCTGGACCGCGTGCGCGACCACCTCAAGAACGAGCTCGGCCTCGCGACGGAGATCCCGCCGCTCATCTCGTGCCTCGAGACATGGCAAGCCGTGATGAAGAGCATCCGCGCGGTGCGCGACAAGGTCGAGTTCCTCGCGATCAAGCAGGAAGACTACGACCAGGACAAGGCGATCATCACGGTCGTCGTCGGGGACTACGCCGATGCCGACACCGTCGTGCTCGCGTTGCGTCAGCACACGATCGCGCAGGGCGGCACGCTGTTCGACACGGTCGCCAACCGCGCGCCGCGCACGACGTCGGACGGACGGATCGAGGTGCCGATCGAGATCATCCTCGTGCCCCGCGAGTCGGGCCGCGCCGCAACCGGAGAGTCGCGATGAAGATCGACACCGACGCCGCCGGCGACGAGCTCGACCTCATCAAGGTCTACGTCTGGGTGATGGTCGCGGTGACGGTCGTCGCCTGCGGCGTCGTCTGGTACATGAACGGCCGGGTGGAAGAGACGCGCAAGCGCATCGAGTACGCGCGCAAGAGCCTCGTCCCCTTCGCCGAGGCGAAGCAGGAGATCGTCTCCATGCTGAACGTCTACACGGCGAACAAGGAAGATGAAGCGCGCCTGCAGCCGCTCACCTGGTTCTCGCGGGTCTGGCAGCGCAAGGGCATCAACGACCAGTCGGTGCGCCCCGGTCGGTGGTTGGAGAAGTACAATTCGAAGGGCAACTTCGACGAGAACTTCATCGAGTTGAAGTTCAACAACAAGAGCCCCCTGACACGGGAACAGATCGGCGGATTCTGCCACGAGGTCGAACGCGCCAGCACGCGCCTGCGCCTGATCGAGCTGAAGCTGCGCCGCGCCGGCCGCAAGGACTCCTACGAGGACGACGCCTGGTCCGGATCGGTGACCGTCGGCTACCGCAAGGCCCGCATCCGCGGAGAGTAGGGGGGGGGCTGCGCGTCGGCCGCACCGGTGCCCGGCGAGGCGGCCGCGCAAGAGCCGCAGCGGCGCTGGACTCGGACACCGGCGCAGCCGCCGCGGAGAGTCCTGCGAGCGCCCCTCGCGCAAGGGCGCTACCCGCTGGCGCTGGACTCTGGGCCGCTTGTTCCTTGGCGGTGTGTCAGCGAGTGGGCTTGCGCTTCTTCATGCTCAATCTCGCGCGCGACAACTCGCCGTCGCCGGACGTGCGCAGGCGGTCCTTGCCGTCCATCTCGAGCAGGCCCTCGATGTTCCAGC
>JAJRVY010000161.1 GCA_024277065.1 Planctomycetota bacterium | reverse complement strand
CGCCCCCCGTCACGCCCCCCGTCACGCCCGAGCGCGCATCGTGGTGGCGCTCCCTGCGCCGTTCGACACTCGGCTGACACGGTACTGAGAACGCGGTCCCGGCCGCGCGACGCCGGGGTGGACCGACGCTGCGAGCGCAACGCTCGGCGCGCGGCGCCGTGGTGTGTGGTGTACCGCGCGCGGCACGCACGAACCCGCAGCCCGCACCCGGCTCAGGAACCCGGCGCCCGCATTCCGATAGGGACGAGAGCCCGGAACACCCTGTTCGCGGCCTTCGAGACCGGAGTCGGAGTACCAGCGCGACCATGCCGAACCTCGAGATCGTCGTCACGAGAGGAGCGTCCGCGGGACTGAGGATCCCGCTGGACGGCCGCCGCGCGATCACGATCGGCCGCGCCCCCGGCAACGCCCTCGTCCTCCAAGACGGCAAGGTGAGCTCGCAACACGCCCGCATCGATCTGGCCCGCACCGGCGTGACGATCACGGACCTCAGCTCGAAGAACGGCACGTTCGTCGATGGGCACGCCGTCGAGGCGCAGCAGAAGCTGCGACCGGGGCACGAGATCACGCTCGGCAACAGCACGGTGGAACTCCGCGTCGGACAGGCCGCGCCGCAGCCGAAGTTCGCGCCGCGCCCGTCGGCGCGCCCCCAGATCCGCGCCAAGATCGACACCGTGCGGGATCTCGTCATCGAGCCGACGCGCGACGGCGGCAGCGGCGGCGCGCCGTCCAAGGCCCAGCGCGGCCTCGCGGTCCTGCACGAGATCGGCGCCCTCGTCTCGGCCGAGATGGACGAGAACTCGTTCCTCGCACAGTTGATGGACCTGATCTTCTCGACCCTCCCGGCCGACCGCGCCGCGCTGATCCTCCTCGACGAGAACGAGGAGCCCGTGCCGCGTGTCTCGCGCAAGTCTGAGAAGTCCGAGAAGTCCGAGAAGGAGATCCAGGTCTCGCAGACCATCCTGCGCAAGGTGCTCGACGGCGGCATGTCGATCCTGACGGCCGATGCGGGCTCGGACGCGCGTCTGGCGTCGGGCGCCAGCATCGTCGCGCAGAACATCCGCTCCGCGATGTGCGTGCCCATCCGCGGCAAGCGCAGCACGCTCGGCGCGATCTACGTCGATACCGTCCTCTCGATCGGCGTCTTCGGCAAGGACGACCTGCACGTGCTGACCACGGTCGGCATCGTCGCCGGCCCCGCCCTCGAGAACATCGAGCTCTTCCGCCGCAACCTGCAACAGGCGCGGCTCGCGGCCATCGGCCAGGTGATCGCGGGCCTCGGACACGACATCCGCAACATGCTCACGTCACTGCGCGGCGGCGTGTACATGATGGACGCACTGCTGGGCGACAAGCAGGACAGCGACCTGGACAGCGCGTGGGAGATCGTGCGTCACGGCCAGGACTCGATCGGCAACCTCGTCCAGGACATGGTGAACTACAGCAAGCAGCGGGAGCCGACGTACGCGCTCGCCGACGTCAACCAGGTCGTGCTGAGCGCGGTCGGCTTCGCCCGCGAGCGCGCCCGCGAGGGCGAGATCCAGGTGACCGAACTCGTGGACCCCACGATCGGTGCATTCGAGTTCGACGCTCAGGGCATCGAACGGTGCGTGATGAACCTCATCACGAACGCGATCGACGCGGCGCCACAGGGCCACGGCATCGTCGGCGTCTCGACGCACGTGTCGGGCGACGCACAGACGGTCTCCATCGTGGTCGAGGACAACGGCGACGGCATCGACACGGAGAGCCACGAACGCATCTTCGATCTGCTGTACTCGACGAAGGGCGCCCGCGGCACGGGCTTCGGCCTTGCGATCACCAAGAAGATCGTCGAGGAGCACGGCGGCCGCGTCCTCCTGACGTCCGACGTGGGCGCCGGAGCTCGCTTCACGATCGAGCTCCCGTTCCGCCAACCGTCGGACGACACGAGCTCGGCCGATCACCGGATTCCCGCGTCCGCATCGGCCGAGTCGGCCGAGTCGGCCGAACTCAGCCGGTGACGCGCGGCCCCGCCCTACAGGCAGGCTCCACGAACGAGCGTCCGCCGCTCCGGCTGTTCATGGGAACACGCGCTCTCAGGGTCCGCTGATCGCGCGCTCGAGTACGACGAGGAGACGCCTGGCGGCGGCCACCGCACCCGAGTCCGCGTCGCCGGTCGCGAGCCAGCCACGACCGGCGAGATCGTGCGCGGCCGGCGGATCCGCCCGATCCGCCGCGAGAGCGCCGGCGACGGCCAGCGCCGCGCCACGCAGCTCACGCGGCTCGCCTCCCCCACCGGTCCAGGGCGGCGGTGGCACGCAGAGCGCGTCGAGAGCATCGCAGAGATCGGCGCGGGCGGCACAGAGCGCGCGGTAGGCGGCCTCGGAAGCCAGCGTACACGCGCGGCCGGCCCCGCCGGCGTCGGGGTCTCCGAGCGCGCCCACGAGCCGTGCGGCCGGGCCACTCCAGAACTGTGTGCAGCCGTGCGCCAAGCCCCGCCCTCCGTGAGTCGCCTGGTACGACGGACCGTATCCGCACGACCGCCTCGCGTCCACTCGGCGTCTCCGCTGAGACTGCGGAGCGCCGCGCCGGCCGGCCGCCTCGATCCGCCCACACGCATCGCTCGACTTCCCCGGCGCCAGCGTGCAGGATCCGCTCACGGAGGCGGGCATGAGCGAGCCGTGGACCCAGATCGAGCTCGATCTGGCCGAGCAGATGCGGGGCAGCGACATCATCTCCGTGCGGCAGTTCGAGTCGCAGGAGTTGCGGACGCTGCTCAGCATCGTCGCGCGATTCGAGGGTGACTCCCAGCCGCTGCTCCACGGACGGGTGCTGGCGGCGCTCTTCTTCGAGCCCTCGACGCGCACACGCCTCTCATTCGAGAGCGCCATGGCGCGGCTCGGCGGCAGCGTCATCGGGTTCGCCGACGCCGGCATCTCCTCGGCCTCGAAGGGCGAGACGCTCCAGGACACCATCCGCATCGTCGAGAGCTACTGCGATCTATTCGTCATCCGTCACCCACGCGAGGGAGCGGCCCGCGCCGCCGCCGAGGCGACCTTCCGCCCCCTGATCAACGGTGGCGACGGTTCGAACCAGCACCCGACGCAGACGCTGCTCGACCTCTACACGATCCAACGCCGCATCGGCCGCGTGGCGGGCCTGCGCATCGGGTTCCTCGGCGATCTCAAGTACGGCCGCGCGGCGCACAGTCTCGTTGAGGCGACCGCGATGCTCGGCAACGAGCTCATCCTGATCTCACCTGACTCCCTGCGGCTGCCGCACCGGCGCGTGGGGGAGTTGCGCGAACGCGGCACGCCCTACGAGGAGACGCCGAACCTCGCGGGGGCCATCCCGGAACTCGACGTGCTGTACGTGACGCGCATCCAACGCGAGCGCTTCGTCGATCCGCTGGACTACGAGCGTGTCAAGAACGCCTACCAGGTGGACCGCGCCACCGTCGATCAGGGGCGCGAGGGCATGATCGTGATGCACCCCCTACCGCGCGTGAACGAGATCCACCCGGACGTGGACAGCTCCCCGCGAGCCGCCTACTTCGAACAGGCCAAGAACGGTCTGACGGTGCGCAAGGCGCTCCTCGCACTCCTGATGGGGGCGATCGAATGAGCGACAGCGGACCGCGCCGCCAGCAGCAGGTCGCGGCGCTGCGTCACGGCACCGTGGTCGATCACCTCAGCCCCGGCATGGCGCTCAAAGCGCTGGAGCTGATCGGCGTCCCGCAGGAGGGCGCGGCACTGATCGGCGTCAACCTCTACAGCGAGAAGATGAACCGCAAGGACATCCTCAAGCTGGAGAACCTCGAACTCACGGACGACCAGATCGAGCGCCTCGCGGTGCTCGGCCCGAATGCCAGCGTGTGCTTCATCCGCGAGTACGAGGTCGTGCGCAAGGTCCGCGTCACGCTGCCGGACCGCATCGCCGGTGTGCTGCGCTGCCCGAACCCGAACTGCATCACCAACCACGACCGCCTCGAGACGCGCTTCGACGTCGAGAAGAAGTCCCCCACGACGGTGCGCTGCCACTACTGCGAACGCCTGATCGCCGAGAGCGAGTTCACGCTCCTGTGACGGATCGACGATCGTCACGGTTCTTGCACTCGTGGGCTCGCGCAAGAACCGCGCCCCCGACCGGAGCGGGGTATGTGGTGCGGCTTGCCTCGCAAGCTCGGCAACCGCCGCGCCGATCGCCGCTCCTCTCTTTGCGGTGGCGCGCTCCCCTCCGGCGTGCCCGCCTCGCCCTCGCGACCCCCGGCGTAGGGTTGACCCATTGTGGTAATCCCGGATGTCCCTGGCGCGCGGGGCTGTCGTAACGTCTCGCGACGTACACGGCGGCGGCTTCCTCGATCCTGTTCGTTGCGGCCGTCCCTCTGGGGGCGCTGGGCGTCGCCGCGTGTGAGGCGGCCTACCAGTTCGCCGCGTCGCCCTCCTCCACGATGCAGTCCAGCTCGGAGAGCCACAGGCGATGCTTGTCGAGGATCTCGTCGCGTAGCTCGTAGAGGCGCTTGCGGTAGACCTTCGCGCGTCGTTTTGACAGGCCGTCGTCCTTGACCTCGCGCTGGGCGAAGTCCGCGGACTCACGCTTGATCTCGTTCCACGTCGCGTAGATCTTGCGACGTGTGTCGTCGTCCACGCGCTCCGCGACGGTCTCGGGATCGACGTACTTCTTCGGGTCGTTCAGGTACTCGGCGAGGTCCTCGGGACGACGGAACCCGAAACCCGTGATCTCCTTGAGCGCCGCGATCAGCGCCTTCGTGCACTCGGGGCGTGGACGCCAACCGCGCTGCCCGCCGTACTTGGACTTCCACTTGGCCTTCGCCGCCTCGGCGTCCTCGGTCCCGGCGGCACCGGTGTCCACCGAGATGCTCCCCGTGGCGAAGCTCTTCTCGTCCGGGTAGCGCTTGAAGAAGTCGTGCATCTCGCGAATGGCCGCGTCGCTCTTCCACGTTCCGTACGCCGTGAACACGGCGGCGACGACGCCGTCGTCGGGATGGTGGATGAGTTTCTTCAGGTTCTTGTCCGCCTTCTCGTAGCCCAGGGCGGCGATCGAGCCGACGGCAGCGGTCACGACCTTCGTCAGATCGTCGTCGTCCCTCGATGCGTCGATGAGCTTGACGAGTTTGGGACCGATGGTTCGTGCGGACGAGAGCTGACGTCCCAGCCCCTTGGCGGCGGACGCGCGAACGTGGCGGTCGTCGTTCCTGAGGAGCTTGACGAGGTGCTTGGCGATCTTCGGGTGCTGCACGGCGGCGTAGCGCCGGACGGCCCGCAGCTTGTAGTCGATGTCGGCGGTGTCGAACGCCCGCTCGAACGTCTCTTGCGCGCTCTTCAGCTCCTTCGCGCTCGCGTCCTCCGGGATTTCCGATGCCTCTGCGGGGCCGGCAGCGAGCACGGCTCCGCCCGTGATCGCGACGACCACGACGAGGCAGCGCAGCAGGCTGTGGATGGCGTTCATCGATGTCCCTCCTGTCTCGTCACGCCGGAGCGGGGCTCGGCGCTCGACCACGGAAACGCTTCAGAATACCCGCGAGGAACCCGCCGGTGGTCTCGTTCGGCGGCGGGATCCAGCCGTCGGGTGCGGCGACGGCACACATCGCGCGCCGCACGATCTCGTCCGTCGTGACGCTCCGGGCAGCGGCCGTGAAACTCGGGATGATGCGGTGCCCCATCACGGCCGGGAGCACGTGCCGCACGTCGCCGCAGCGGGGTTTGGCGCGCCCCCGCATGAGCGCGCACGCCTTGGCGGCCATCACGAGTGCCTGTGCCGCGCGCGGTCCGGCGCCCCACGAGATGAGCTCCCCAAGCCCCTCGGGCGCATCGGGACCGGGGCGCGTCGCACGCGCAAGCGTGGTCGCGTAGCGCAAGACGTCCACCGGCACGTCCTCCGCACGGACGAGTGCCTGCAGCGCGAGGATCTCATCGCGCGAGAGCACGGGCTCGAGCACGGCCTGCCCACCGGCCGTCGTGCGGCGGACGATCTGTTTCTCGTTGTCCTCGCTGGGGTACTCGACGGGGATGCGGAGCAGGAACCGGTCGAGCTGCGCGGCGGGCAGCTCGTAGGTGCCCTCGTGCTCGATCGGGTTCTGCGTGGCCAGCACGACGAAGGGCGACGGTAGTTCGCGCCGCGTGCCGCCGCTCGTGACCGTGCGCTCCTCCATGCCCTCCATCAGTGCGGCCTGAGTCTTCGGCGGCGTGCGGTTGATCTCGTCCGCGAGCAGCAGGTTCGTGAAGATCGGGCCGTGCACGAATCGGAACCCGCGACCGCCCTCGGGAAGCTCGACGAGCGTCTCGGTGCCGACGATGTCACCCGGCATCAGGTCAGGCGTGAACTGGATGCGCTTGAACTCGAGGTCCAGGAGTTCGGAGATCGACGAGCAGAGCAGCGTCTTCGCCAGCCCCGGCACACCGACGAGCAGGCCGTGGCCGTTGCAGAGCAGGCAGGTCAGGACATGATCGACCACGTCCTCCATCCCGACGATGCGCAGCGCGAGCCGTCGGCGCAGTTCGTCCATGGCCTCGGGCAGGCGGCGACGGAGGGCATGTTCGTGCATCGCCGCATCGTACCCGCCCCCGCGGGCTGCGGAGCCCGGATCCCGTGACGGACCGTGTGCTGCATCTGATCACGACGCTCGACCGCGGGGGGGCCGAGATCGCGCTGCTCCATCTCGTCCGCGCCCAGACGCGTGTCCCCGGCCGTGCCGTCGCCGTCGCGCACCTGAAGGGCGACGGCGAACTCGCCGCCGACTTCGAGGGCGCGGGGGCGACGGTCCACGACCTGGGCCGGCGAGGGGTCGCCGCCGCCGGCGTGTACGGGCGGGCCCGGCGGCTGCTGCGCGAAATCCGCGCCGACGTCGTCCATACCCACCTCTTCAAGGCCGACACGCTCGGCGCCGCGCTGGTCGGCGCGCGGGACAGCGCCGCACGGCGCAGCGCGCGCCCCGTGCTCGTATCGACCAAACACAACGAGGACGTCTACCTGCGGCGACGCGCGTGGCGGGCCGTCGGACGGCGCGTCGCCGCGCGGGCCGACGCGCTGATCGCCATCACACCCGGCGTCGCGCGCTTCGTCGCCGCGACCCTCGGCGCGGCGGCCGCCCGCGTCGAGACGATCCTCTACGGCCTGCCCGCGATCGCACACGCCGGCGACGGCGCCGCGTTCCGCGCCCGGCACGGCATCCAGCCGCGCGAGCCACTCGTGCTCTCTGTCGCCCGCCTCGCCCCGCAGAAGGACCACGAGACGCTCTTCGCCGCGGCGGCGCAACTCGCGACGCGCGCTCGCGTCGTGCTGCTGGGGCGCGGCCCGCGGGAGCAGGCGTTGCGCGAGGCCGCGCGCGATCTGCCCGTCGTCTTCGCAGGGTTCGCGGACGACCCGGCAGACGCCTACGCCGCGGCCGACGTGATCGTGCTGTCCTCGGTCCACGAAGGCCTCGGCCTCGTACTGCTCGAGGCGGCCCAGCACGGCGTCCCGGCCGTCGCGACGCGCGTCGGTGGCATCCCCGACGTGGTCGAGGACGGGGTGACGGGGCAACTCGTCCCGCCGTCCGACGCGGCCGCGCTCGCGGCGGCGCTGGACGCCGTCCTCGGTGACGACGCT
>JAJRVY010000160.1 GCA_024277065.1 Planctomycetota bacterium | reverse complement strand
TTGCTGGCGCGCGAGTTGTGCGCAGTATCGCCGGGCAGCGCCGGATCGCACTCGCTGCGGACGACGTTCTGTCACCCTCTGCCAGGAGCCATCACAACTCGCGTGACGTTGTCCGCGGGACTACTCCGACAGGCTGCTAGACCGCGTCGATCTCGATGCCGTCGAGTGCCAGCCGATCGAAGTCGGCGGGGTTGAGGGGCAACAGGCGTGTCGCGCCGGCGGCTCGCGCGGCGCGGACGATGCGGAGGTCGTACACGGACCCGCCGGCGGCGCCGGACGCCACGGCGCTCGCGAGGAGCGTCCACGTTGCGTCGCCGCTGGACATCGTTGATGACGTGCTGCGGATCGAGCACGCCGCGGCGCCGACGCAGATCGGGCCGCATCGGCTCCTGCGCGCGCTCGGTTCGGGCAGTATGGGGAGCGTGCACCTGCTGGCCGCGGCCGTCCAAGAAGTGCGGTGAGGCGATGGGCGCCGAAGTGTGCATGAACCGCGAGATCCTCGCGGCGTGGCAGGAGCACGGGGAGGCGCCCGGCGGACCCTCGGAGTCGGCGACGCGGGCGGTTTGAGCGTTCGAGGCGGATCACGGAGGCGCTTGTGATCTAGGTCGCACGCTCGAGGCCGGGATGGGGCGTGGAGTCTCGGCGGGCGGCGGTTTCGCTCGCCCGGGAGGCTCGCGGGGCGGTAGGTTCGGAGGTTCTCCCCCCACTGTTGCCGGGGAAGTGCCGCCGGAGGACCCCGATGACCGCTGCCGCTCTCGACTCGCTGCGGAACGTGCGTTGTGAGGTGCGTGAGGGCGTCGCGTTCGTGACGGTGAGCCGTCCGGCGGCGATGAACGCACTCAACGACGCCACGCACGACGATCTGAAGACGGCGTTCGAGGCGATCCGGGACGACGCGACGATCCAGGCCGCCGTGCTCACCGGCGAGGGCGAGAAGGCCTTCGTGGCGGGCGCCGACATCACCGAGCTGGCCGCCATGACGCCGATCCAGGCCAAGGCCGCCTCGGCCAAGGGGCAGGGCGTCTTCGGCACGATCGAGCGCTGCGGCAAGCCGGTGGTGGCCGCGATCAACGGTTTCGCGCTGGGTGGCGGTCTGGAACTGGCGCTCGCCTGTCACGTGCGGCTGGCGTCCGAGACGGCGCGCATGGGGCTGCCCGAGGTGACGCTCGGCCTGATACCGGGCTACGGCGGCACGCAGCGGCTGGCGCGTCTCATCGGCATGGGGCGGGCGCTGGCACTGACGCTCACGGGCGACATGATCGACGCCGCCACGGCCGAGCGCTACGGGCTGGTGCACGCTGTGCTGCCGGCCGGCTAACTGCTCGCCGCGGCGGAGAAGCTGGCGCGCAAGATCGCGTCGCGCGGCCCCGTGGCCGTGCGCCTGGCGACCGAGGCGATCGTGGACGGCGCGGGCATGGGCCTCGACGACGGGCTGCGGCTGGAGCAGGACCTCTTCGGTCTGGCGTTCTCCACCGACGACATGCGCGAGGGCACGGCGGCCTTCCTGGAGAAGCGGAAGGCGCAGTTCAAGGGCGCCTGAACGGCGCCGAGGAAGCACCTCCCTCCGGCAGCGCTTGCACGCCGGGGTTCGGGGCACACAGACCGGGCGGCGCGTGCGCCCCCGGAGAGACGGAGACAGGTAGAATGGCGAATCACCGCATCGCGGTCGTCGGCGGCGACGGCATCGGCCCCGAGGTCACGCGCGAGGCCATGAAGGTCCTCAGCGCGAGCGCCGAGGTCTACGGCTTCGGCGTCGAGGCCACGGAGTACCCCTACGGCACGCAGCACTACCTGGACACGGGCGAGAAGTTCCCGGAGAGCGCGCTGGACGCGATGCGGCAGCACGACGCCATCTACCTGGGCGCCATCGGCGACCCGCGCGTCGAGGTCGGCATGATGGAGCGGGCGATCATCGCCGGCATCCGTTTCAAGCTGGACCTGTACGTCAACCTGCGCCCCATCAAGCTCTACGACGAGCGACTCTGCCCGCTGAAGGGCAAGACTCCCGAGGACGTGGACTTCGTCGTCGTGCGCGAGAATACCGAGGACGCCTACGCGGGTATCGGCGGCATCCTCAAGAAGGGCACGCCGTACGAGGTCGCCACGCAGACGATGATCTACACGCGCAACGGTGTCGAGCGTGTCATCCGCTATGCCTTCGATCTGGCTCGCGCACGTGGCCGGAAGAAGCGGCTGACGCTCGTGGACAAGGCCAACGCCATCCGCGCGCAGGACATCTGGACCCGCGTCTTCGCCGAGGTCGCCACGGAGTACCCCGAGATCGAGACGGACCATGGCTACGTCGATGCGACGTGCATGTGGTTCATCAAGAAGCCCGAGTGGTACGACGTGATCGTCACGCCGAACCTCTTCGGTGACATCATCACGGACCTCGGCGCGGCCATCCAGGGCGGCATGGGCGTCGCGGCGTCCGGCAACATCCACCCCGGGCGCGTCTCGCTGTTCGAGCCGATCCACGGCTCGGCCCCCAAGTACGCGGGTAAGAACATGGCCTGTCCGATCGCGGCGATCGCGGCGACCAGCATGATGCTCGACTATCTCGGCGATAAGGACGCGGCCGCGGCCGTGGACGGCGCCATCGAGACGCTCCTGACGACCGGGCGCGTCAAGAGCCTGCGCGCCGGCACCCACGGCACCGACGAGATCGGCGACTGGGTCGTGGAACTCGTGCAGGCGAAGTAGCGGCGCGCAGCGGCGAATGCGGCCGCGCGGCCCCGTCCGAGAACCTGACGCTCGGCGGGGCCGCCTCGATTCGCGGGATGGTTGAGACGTCCGGCGTTCTCGTGCGCAGCGGGACGGGGGGGGAGACGTGACGCCATGCACGACCCGGGTTGCGCGGCGCCGGGTGCAGGCGATCCCGCCCCTGCCCGGCCGGACGTTGACGTGCTCCCGCCCCCGGGGTCTGCTCTGAGCCGTGTTCTTCCCCATCGGCGACGACAATCCCAGCCGCACGAGGCCCTGGCTGACGTGGTCGCTGATCGCCGTCAACGTCGCCGTCTTCGCGCTCGTGAACCTGCCGACGCGCGCCGCGGGCGGGGAGGCGGCGCTCTACGAGGTCTTTGCGAACTGGGGCTTCGACCAGCGTCACCCCTTCTCGGTCCAGATCCTGACGTCCATGTTCCTGCACGGCGGCGCGGCACATCTCGCGGGGAACATGTGGATGCTCTGGATCGTCGGCGACAACGTCGAGGACAAGCTCGGGCGGCTGCGTTTCGGCGCGCTCTACCTGGCCGGCGGGGTTCTCGCCACCTGGGCGTACCTGGTGACGTCGTCGTTCACGGCAGAGGTGCGCGAGGTCATCGGCGATCAGGCCGTGCAGGGAGTCGTGCCCCTGATCGGCGCGTCCGGGGCCATCTTCGCCGTGATGGGGACGTACCTCGTCTTCTTTCCCGAAGCGCGCATCAAGATGCTGCTCTGGTTCTTCTTCTTCGTGCAGATCGTGCCGGTGCGGGCGAAGTGGATCATCGGCGCATGGGTCTTGCAGGATCTCGTCCTGACGGTGCTGGCACGTGGTGCCGCCGCGGGCTCCGTGGCGACCGCCGCACACGTGGGCGGGGCGGTCTTCGGTGTCGCCGCCGGCGTCTGGCTCAAGCCGCGGGTCGGCGGTGGCGGGCTCGGCGACGCCTGGGACGTGCATACGGGATTCGCGTCGTCCCAGGATGAGCGCTTCCGCACGCCGTGGCACGGCGTGGGGCCGCGCCCGGTGTCGATCCGCCCGACCGAGTCGCAGCTCGTGGCGATCGAGGACGCCATCACGCGCGACGTGCGCTCGGGGCGCATCGAGTCGGCGCTCGACCTCTATCCGCGGTACGAGTCGATGGACCGCGAGAAGCCGCTGCCGGGGCCCGTGCAGATCGAGATCGCGCACGAGTTCTTCCGCCGCGGGCTGCCTCACGAGGCGCTGCAGGCGTACCGGCGCTATCTGCGCACCGAGCCCGGCGGCGTCGATGCCGAGGAGGCGTCGTTTCGCGTCGGCATCCTGCTCGGCAGGGCGTTCGCCGAGCCGCACGAGGCACGTCCCTTCCTGGCGCGCGCCGCCGCGCGGCATCCCGACCCGACGATCCGCGAGTTCGCGGCGTCCGAGCTCGCGCGCGGGGGAGCCTGAGATGGTGTCTCCGGCGCCCTGCGCGCCCGATTCGCTCCGGACCGCGTGGCCGCACCGATAACCTTGGAGGATTGCGGACGCCAGGTGCGTCGAAGTTGTCCGAATCGCGCACGATCGCGTCCCCCGGGCCCGGCCCTCTCGCTCCGCGGCAAACCCCAGCGGAGGACCACCATGCGCCCACCCGAGACCATCTCGCTCACTCTCGGAAAGCGCGTGCTCTTCCTGACCAAGGACGCCGAGCTGATTCGCAGGCAGCTCGCGGGCGAACTCGACCTACGCATGGAGGATCTCGCCGTCGGCGACCTGCTCGACGACATCAACACCGACGCCATGACCCCGGCCTGGGTCTGCTTCGACCACGACCCGGCGGAGATCGCCAAGAACGCCTACGCGGGACTCATCGTGGACGGTGCGCGCGTCGTGCCCGAGCGGGCGCTCATGGACGGCAACTTCGAGGTCATCGTCTCGGGCCTTCGCAAGGGTGTCGGGTCGTCGCGCGAGACCGCCGCGCAGTGCGAGAAGTGGAGCGGCATCCGGATCGTCATCGCCGCCTCGTTCGCCCCCATCCACGCGCGCAACAACGTGAACCTCGGCACGCTCATGGGGGACCACGCGATGCTGGCGCGGCTGCAGCGCGGCGAGTCCGTCGCGCTGCGCGAGTTCTATCAGGACTACGATCCCATCACGCAGCTCGTCGTGCGGCACGGCGGCCTGTTCCCGTTCGCCAAGGCACTCGCCGCGGGCGACGTCGCACTGCCCGCGTCCGAGACGCCCGCGCGTCCGCTGACGATGGCCGAGAAGGTGCTCTCCGCGCACCTCGTCGAGGGCGCCGGAGCCGCCGTCAAGCCCGGCGACGCCGTCGTCGTGAAGGTGGACGCGGGCTACTCCCACGAGTTCACCACCGCGCAGGTCCACACGTTCCTCGCGGCGGAGTACGGGGCGGACTACGCGATCGCGAACCCGCGCAAGTTCGCCGTGTTCGAGGATCACCTGATCTACGCCGGCGAGGTCGCGCGCCTGACGCCCTTCCTGGACAAGATCCAGACGTTGCGGGACTTGCAGAACGAGTTCCAGGCGCACACCTCGTGCCTGTCGTACGCCGCTCGGGACGGCGTCAGTCCCGGGATCTGCCACCAGGTGGCACGCGAGGTGTTCATCGAGCCCGGGGAGTTCGTGCAGGCGACCGACAGCCATACGTGCATGGGCGGCGGCAGCAACGCGCTGGCGTGGGGTGTGGGCGCGACCGAGTACGCGAACCTGGTCCACTCGGGCTTCACCATCGTCGAGGTCCCGGAGTCGATCCGTTTCGAGTTGACGGGGAGCCTCCCGGAGGGTTGCACGGCCAAGGACGTGATGCTGCACATCCTCGCGACGTTCGCCAAGCGCGAGGACACGCTGAAGCGCGTGATGGAGTTCGGCGGCCCGGGGCTCGCGACACTCGACATGGACGAGCGCGCGACGCTCGCCAACATGGCCACCGAGTGCTCCGCGCGCACGGCCGTCATCGAGGCCGACGAGCAGACGTTCGCGTGGATCGCCGCGCGCCGCGGCTCCGATGTCGCCGTGGCGGACCTCGCGGCCAAGGCCGTCGCGCCCGATGCCGGCGCGCACTACGACGGCGGCGTCCACACCATCGACCTCGGCGCGATCAGGCCGATGGTCGCCCATCCCGGCGATCCCGACCGCGGCATCCCCTCGGACCCGACCAACGGCGCGCTGGTCGAGGAGATCGGCGCAGTCGCCATCGACATCGCGTACGGCGGCTCGTGCACGGCCGGCAAGCGCACCGACCTCGACCTCTACGCGCAGGTCATGACGGAGGCCGCCGCGGCGGGATTGCACGTCGCGGAAGGCGTGCGGTTCCTGATCCAGTTCGGATCCGAGGACGTCGAGAGCTACGCCCGTGAGATGGGCTACCTCGACGTGTTCGAGAAGACCGGCGTGCAGATCATCGCGCCCGGCTGCGGCGCCTGCATCGGCTGCGGCCCGGGGGTCTCGGACGCCGCCGCACAGGTCTCGGTCTCGGCCATCAACCGCAACTTCAAGGGACGCTCGGGCCCCGGCCGGCTCTACCTGGCGAGCCCGCTCACCGTGGCGGCCTCCGCCGTCTGCGGCCACATCGCCGCGTTCGCACCGGGCATGTTCCGCGAGCCTGCGACCTCCGGGGAGTGACGCGACATCGAAGCACGGGACGCCGGAGAGTGCGACGCGGGGCGTGCCCTGCGCTGCGGGAATCCGTCGTCGCGGGCCGCCACGACCTCACGATCTGACGCGTCATGACCGACACCGCCGCGCCGCCGCCGATGCCGCCGCCGAGGGGTGCTCTGCACGTCGCGCGTGTCTTCGGCATCAACGTGCACGTGCACTGGGCGTGGCTGCTGGTGGCGGTGCTCATGGTCCAGGCGCGCGCCGCGGCGTACTCCGGGCTGTTCTGGAACATCAGCGAGTACGTGGCGCTGTTCGGCATCGTGCTGCTGCACGAGTTCGGCCATGCACTGGCCTGCCGCTCCGTCGGCGGACGGGCCGAGCACATCCTGCTCTGGCCGCTCGGCGGCGTGGCCTACGTGCGCCCGCCCCAGCGCCCCGGCGCGACGCTGTGGGTGTCGGCGGCCGGTCCCCTCGTCAACGTCGTGCTCGTGCCGCTCACCGTCATCGCGTGGGCGGCGGTGTCGAACGCGGTGCCGGGGAGCGACCTGGCGGAGCTGACGTCGAGCATCGCCGTCATCAACGTGATCGTGCTGATCTTCAACGTGCTGCCCGTCTACCCGCTCGACGGCGGTCAGATCCTGCGCTCGGTGCTGTGGTTCTTCGTCGGGCCGCACCAGAGCCTGACCGTGGCGACCATCGTCGGCCTGGTCGGGGCCGGCGGGTTCCTGCTGCTCGCGTTCTACATCAGCGACTGGTGGCTCGTGCTGATCGCGGTCTTCAGTCTGATGTCGTCGTGGCGGGGGCTGCGCGTCGCCCGCGCCCGCGCGCGGGCCGCGCGCGTCGCGCGGCGCGTGACCCATCGCTGCCCCGAGTGCGGTGAGCCGCCGCCGCTGGGGAGCTGCTGGCCGTGCCCGGGGTGCCACGGCTCGTACGATGCGTTCGAGAACGTCGCCACCTGCCCGCACTGCGACCACACGGCGGGCGCTGTCCCGTGCGTGTTCTGCGGCTCGGCGTTCCCGGCGCCGGCGTACTTCACGTACGAGGTGGCGGACGCCGCGGACAAGCGCGATCCGGGCGGCTTCAGGGCGCCCTGACGGCGCGCCTGACCGCACCGCGGGCGGCTACAGCTCGGACAGGTAGCTCGCGAGGCGCTGCACGCCCCTCTCGATGTCCTCCATCGAGCACGCGTAGGAGAGCCGGACGTGCTCGGGCGCGCCGAACGGCGCCCCCGGGACGACGGCGACGCCGGCCTCGTCGAGCAGGCCGGCGGCGAGCGACATGCAGTCGTCCACGCCGTCGCGGCGGCCGAAGAAGCCGTCCACGCGCGGCATCACGTAGAAAGCGCCGCCGGGCGTCTCGACGTCGATGCCCGGAATCGCGCGCAGGAGCTGCAGCATGCGGTCGCGGCGCCGCTGGAATTCGACGACCATGGCCAGGATCTCGTCCTGCGGGCCGCTCAGCGCCTCGAGCGCGGCCCACTGTGAGATCGAGCACGCGTTGCTCGTGGACTGCCCCTGCAGCTTGCGCATGGCGCCGATGACGTCCGACGGTCCCGCCGCCCAGCCGATGCGCCAGCCCGTCATGGCGTACGTCTTGCTCACGCCGGAGACGAGGATCGCGCGGGACCGCGCATCGGCCGAGACGGCCGCGAACGCCGCGCTGTCTGCGCCGTCGTAGACGAGGTTCTCGTAGATCTCGTCGCTCACGACGGCGAGGTCGAGTTCCCGCGCGACCTCGGCGATGGCGGCGATCTCGCCCCGGTCGTGGACCGCTCCGGTCGGGTTCGAGATACCGTTGAAGAGCAGGACGCGTGCGCCCTTGCCGAGCCGGCGCAGCGTGTCCGGGCGCAGCCGGAAGCCGTCGTCGTGGCGGCACGGGACGATCACCGGCGTGCCGCCGGCGGCCTTCACCATCTCCGGATAGCTGACCCAGTACGGCGCCGGAACGAGCACCCGGTCGCCCGGGTCGAGCAGGGCGAGCAGGGCGTTGAAGAGCGCCTGCTTGGCGCCGCACGTCACGACGACGTCGTTCGGGGCGTACGCCAGGTCCCAACGCGAGGCATAGGCGGCGGTGATGGCCCGCCGCAGTTCGATCACGCCGGCGACCGCGGTGTAGCGGGTCCGGCCCTCTTCGATGGCACGCGCCCCGGCGGCGCGGATGTTCGCGGGGGTGGGGAAGTCGGGCTCTCCGGCGCCGAAGGAGACGATGTCGCGACCCTCGGCCCGCAGCTCGGCCGTCCGCGCCACGAGGGCGAGAGTGGCCGAGGGCTGGATCTGCTGCACGCGCTGGCTGGTCCTCATGACCCGCAATCTACACGGCACGGCGGCCGCCGCGGATCGATCCGCGAGCGTCGTCGCGCCGCGCGCACGGTACCTTGCCCGGAACGTGACTTCGCGCCGCCGCCCGCTGCTCCTCGCACTCACCGTCCTCCTGTTCGGTTCTCTCGCCGCGCTGCTCGTCTGGTGGCCGCTCGATCCGTTCGAGGAGGATGCCGGTCCGCTGGACACGCTGCTGCCGCCGGGCATCGCCGCCGCCGTGCGCTTCGATCCCGCCGCGCTCGCCGGTAGCCCCTCCGCCGAGCTCCTCTGGCGGCACCCGGGCGTGGTCGCGGCGCGGCGCGCCGCGGGGCTGGACGAACGGGTCCTCTCGCCCCTCGCCGATCTCGAGGACCGCCTCGGGGCGGCCACGCTCGGGCTCGCGCAGCGCCTCGAGCGGGACGTGATCGGCCAGGACGTGATCGTGGCGCTGCGCGGCGACGACGTGCTGTTTCTCTCGCGCCTCACCACGCGTGGCAAGCTGCTCGAGGCGCTTGCACGCGCGGACACGGGGCGTCTGCGCGGCATGGGCCTGCGCGTCGTTGCCGGGGTCGCCGTGCTCGACCGCGAGGGCGCGCCGCCCGTCTTCCTGCGACGGGTGCGCGACGTGCTCGTCGCATCGACGTCGCGCGAGCTGCTCGAGACGGCGACGGCCCTCGGCGATCCCCCGCACGACGTGGCGCGGGGGCCGTCGCGGTTCGCGCGCGCGCTCGACAGCGGGCGACATCCGCGTGCGCGCCTGCTCGTCTGGGCGCTGCCGCCGGCGCTCGCCGCCGCAGCGCAGGGCGCGGCGCCCGGGGCGCCCGGGGGAGGAGGCGACGGCGACCTGGCCGGTCTCTTGTCGTCGTTCTTCCCGCTCGCGTCGCTCGACGCGCTCGAGGGCGAGCTCGACCTCGGCGCGCGCGCGCGTGTGACGATCCGACTTCGCGGCGGCTGGAGTGGCGAACCACCGGCCGCGCTGCGTCTGCTGGCGCGTGACGTCGGCGCCGGGGCGGACGGACTGCTCGCCGAGGCGCGGCGCCTTGCCGTTCCGGGTGAGGCCGTGGCGACCATGGGACTTGCCGTGCGTGCCGCCGCCGCCGTGCGTGCCCTGGCCGACGCGCAGCCTCCCGCGCGGCGCGATCTGCTGGACGAGATCCTCGCCGAGCGCTACGTGACCGTGGACGTCGTCGCCGAGCGCATCGCCACGCACCTTCAGGACGGCGTCGGTGGCGTGGTCGCGCGCATCGACGAGGCGGACGCGCTCGAGCTGGACGACCCCCGGAAGGGCGGTGTCCACCCGATCCCGGCGACGCTCGTGGTGTTCCGCCTGCGCGGCGACACGGGGGACGCCACGGGCGGCGCCACGGGGAGTCGCTCCGCGGGCGAGGCCGTCATCCGCGTGCTGTCCGCGGAGGCCGAGGCGCTGTTCGGGTCGCCCGTTGCGCCCCGCACCGCGCCGGGCCCCGGCGGTGCGCGCGTGTTCAGCCTTGCGCAGCGCGGTTTCGGCGGCGAATGGGCGCTCCTGCGACCCGCGTTCGCGATCGTCGATGACCTGCTCGTCTTCTGTACCCACGAGGGCTACCTGCGCCGCGCGCTCGTCGCTCGCGCGGCGGCCATCGACGGCACGGTGGGCGGCATGGTGGACGGCGCCGCCGGTGGGCTGCCGGCGGCGGCGGGGCCGCCCGCGCGCACGATCGCGCTGCGCATCGACGGCGGGCCCCTGCGGCGCACGATCGACGATCGGCGCTGGGCCTTCGCCGACGAGGCGGCGCGGCACGACTGGCGCACGGAGCGCGAGGCCATCCGCCGCGAACTCGACCGCAGCGGCTCGATCCTCTCCCGCGAGGACCGGCAGGTGTACGAGAACGAGCGCATCGCGCTGCAACTCGAGCGTCGCAACCAGCAGGAGTTCCCGGCCGCCATCGAGCACTATCGGGAGGCTTGGCGGCCGCTCGAGGCGCTGCGCGCACTGTCGCTGCGCGGCGACCGCGACGGGACCGCGTTCGACGTGACGATCGTGATCGAGTTGGCGGAACCGCAGACGCGATGACCGGGGCGATCTTCCTTGCGTCCCCCCGGTGCAATCCTACGATCCTCGGTCCGAGCGGCCCCTCCAGGGGCGCTCCAGCGTGTGCCGGGATGGCGGAATGGCAGACGCGCCAGCTTGAGGGGCTGGTGAGCCAATGGCTCGTGCAGGTTCGACTCCTGTTCCCGGTACCACACGCCCCCCGCCGGGCTGCGACCCGGCGGGGGGCGTGTCGTCTCGAGTGGACGGGGTTCGAATGGACGGAGAGCGTGAGCAGGAATCCCGGCTGTGCGCCGATTGCGTCCGGCGGGTTCGCTGCAAGGCGGCGCGACGAACCCGACTCCATGGAGCGAGTCATGGAGGAGCGCCAACGCCGCAGCGCGCCCTCCGGGCGTAACAGTTTGCTGGCGCGTGGTTTGCGCTCGTCGCTCGGAGGCGGTTGGCCTGCGTGCGGTGCCCGTCGCCGCGAGACGCTCGTCCTGCGACACGCACGCGCAAACCGCGTGCTCGGCGCCGCGTGGGATTCCTGCTCACGCTCGGAGGCGGCCGGATGAGCATGCCTCGCTTCATCGCCGGCCTCCTGCGCGCGGTGTTCCGTCGCAGGACGATCTCGAGCACGAAGTTCATCGTCGCTCTGGCCGCCTTCCAGATCGCCTTCGCCAACGTCGCGTTCTTCTCGAACGTGCTGGGCGCCTACCCCCTGACGCTCGCGAACAGCGGCTTCCTGCTCTCGCTCGTCTGGGTGTTCGCCGCCGTCACCACCATCGCCCTGGCGCTCGTGTGCAATCCCCGCACGGCCAAGCCGATCGCGGTGGCCGTGCTGCTCATCTCGTCGGTCACGGCGTACTTCATGGACACCTACAACGCGATCATCGACGAGGAGATGCTGCAGAGCGTCGTGCGCACCGACACCGGCGAGGTACTCGAACTGCTCAGTCCGTGGCTGGCGCTCTACGTCGCTCTGCTCGGCGTCCTGCCCGCGCTCTTGGTCTGCCGCGCGACGATCGTGTTCGCGCGGCCGTGGCGCGAGGTGCTGGCGCGCACGAAGCTCGTCGGCGGCGCCGTGGGCACGACGTTGCTCCTGGCGTTCGTGCTCAGCGACTACTACAGCTCGTTCCTCCGCGAGCACTCGGAGCTGCGCTACTACTCCAATCCCGGCTGCTACGTCTACGCGACGACGAAGTACGTGCGCGGCCTCTTCGCTTCGGCGGCCGTGCCGTTCCGGCAGATCGGGCTGGACGCCCGCGTGGTCAAGGCGCGTCCCGAGCGCAAGATCCTGATCTTCGTCGTGGGCGAGTCGGCCCGCGCCGATCGTTTCTCGCTCAATGGCTACGAGCGCGACACGAACCCCCGGCTGCGCGAGAAGGACGTCGTCACGTTCACCGACTTCTGGAGCTACGGGACATCGACTGCGGTGTCGGTGCCCTTCATGTTCTCGGTCTACGACAGTTCCGAGTTCGATCGCGCCACGGCGCTCGCTACGGAGAACGTGCTCGATGTCGTGCAGCGCGCCGGCGTGAACGTGCTCTGGAGGGACAACAACTCGACGTCCAAGGGCGTGGCGGAACGGGTTCCGAACGAGGGTTTCAAGCGGCGGCGCGACAACCCCGTGTGCGACGTGGAGTGCCGCGACGTCGGGATGCTGTCGGGGCTGCAGTCCTACATCGACGCGCGCCCGGACGGCGATTTCCTGATCGTACTGCACCAGAAGGGCAACCACGGGCCGGCCTACTACAAGCGCTCCCCCATCGACTTCGAGCGCTTCACGCCGGTCTGCCGCACCAACCAGCTCCAGGACTGCAGCGACGAGGAGATCGGGAACGCCTACGACAACGCGATCCTCTACACCGACTACTTCCTCTCGAAGGTCATCGAGTTCCTCGCGCAGAACGACGACGCGTTCGACGTCGCGATGCTCTACATCAGCGACCATGGCGAGTCCCTCGGCGAGAACGGGATCTACCTGCACGGACTGCCCGATTTCATCGCGCCGGACGCGCAGCGCCATGTCCCCGCCGTGTTCTGGATGGGCGCGCAGTTCGGCCGCGTGAGCATGGAGTCCCTGCGACGACGCAGCGCCGACGAGCTCGACCACGAGTACGTGTTCCACTCACTGCTCGGTCTGATGGAGGTCCGGACGTCGGTCTACGATCCGCAACTCGACATCTTCCGCGACTCCGACTGACGGCTGCGCAGCGCGCCCACGCGGCGTGCCCCGGGGACCTCCGGGGACCAGGCGCGAACCCCGCGCTGATCCGCGCGCGGCGATGTACCCTCGACGCACGATGGCGGAGACCACGGCGGGAAGGGCGGCGGGGTGCGTGCACCATCCGGAGCGCGCGCCGCTCGGACGCTGCGCGGCGTGCCGGCGTCCGGTGTGCGGCGAGTGCCACATCCGCATCGACGGCATCCTGCACTGCCGCGAGTGCCTCGGCGCCACCGAGGACACGCTGCTCCGGCAGCGGCCGTCGCTCGCACCGCGGCTCGTGACCGCCGCCTGCGCGTTGCTCGTGCTCGCTCCCGCGCTCCTGCTCGCGCTCGGGCTGCTACGCGTGTTCGGTGTCGCGGCGGGCCGCCTGTCGCGTCTCGGGGCCGTCGCGTTCGAGCGCGCGGCGGCACCGGACGGGGACAGCGGCCGGTGACCACCGCTGCGATGGGCACCGCTCGGCGGCGGGGCGCACGCTCGCTCATCGACGACGCCGTGGACATCGTCCGCGCGGATCCCGTCGCCGTGCTCCTGCTCCACGTGCTGCCGTCGCTGCCGTTCTTCGCCGCGGCCCTGATCTGGTGCGTGGATCTCGATCTGCGCGGCGCGATGCCGAGGGGAGACGCGATCGGCGTCGTTCTGCTGCTCGTGCCCAAGCTGCTCGGCTGGGGCGCGCTGGCCGCGTGGGGGGCGCGTACCGCGCGCGGCCGCGAGGCGCGCATCGGCGACGCGTGGCGGGCCGTTCTGCGCCGCGCGCCCGAGACGCTCCTCGCGGCCGCGGCGACGCTCTTGCTCGTGCTCGCCACGCCGCTGACCGCGGGGCTCTCGCTCGTGGCGGCCTTCGCGGCGTGCAGTGCTCTCGCGGCGGCCGCCGGTACCACCGAGGCCGGTGGCATCGCTCTCGTGCGCGACGCCTTCCGGGCGTGCTTCGCCGACCTCGGGCGCGCCATCGGCATGGCGTTCGTGCTCACCGTGGCGTGGGGCTTCCTGGTGGTCAATCTGCTCGCGCTGCCGTTCCTGCTCGTGCAACTAGGCGCCGGGGGTCTGGGCGTCGATCTGAACCTCTGGATCGCCGCGTTGCGGCCCGATCGCGCCGCCGCCTGGGGCTTCGCCGGCCTGTTCGCGCTGCTGCTCGTCGAGGCCGTGGCGGTGCTCGCCTGCGCCGCGTGGCAGTCGGACCGCGAGTCCGAACGCGAAGGCGTGCGTTTCGCACGGCTGGCGGACGAACTGGACGAACGGGCCGCGGCGCGCGCGGCGGGCGACGCGGCCGGCGCCCCCGGAGAGCGGCCGGGAGAGCGGACAGGGGAGCGGCCGGGAGAGCGGACAGGGGAGCGGACAGGGGAGCGGGCGGCATGAGGAACGCGTCGCGCGCCGTCCTGCTGCTCGTCCTCGCCGCCACGGCGCGCGCCGCCGAGGGCGTCGCCCAGCAGGCCCGCGCGAGCGTCCACGAGGTCCTCGCGCGGCCCGAGTTCCAGCCGCTCGCCGACGCTGATCGGCTGCCGCGATTGCCGCGTCCGGAGATGAACTGGCTGCCGTCGTTCCTGCGCGCCCTGGCGCGGTCCTTCGCCGATCTGTTCGGCGGCATCCTGAGCGCGCTCGGAAAGGTCCTCGGGAGCGTCTTCAAGGCCCTCCGCTCGCTCTTCTCGGGCCTCTCCGGGGCGGGCGCGGCCGAGGGCGCGAGCGTCCTCGGCACGTTCGTGCTCTGGGCCGTCGTGGTGGCGGCCGTGTTCGTCCTCGTGTGGCTGCTGGTGCGCCTGTCGCGGGCGACCCGCGCCGACAGCCGCGCCGGCGCGCGGGCGCTCGCCGTCGCGGACGCGGGGGGCGGCGAGGACGACGCGCTCGCCCGCTCGCCGGAGGACTGGCGCCGCCGCGCCGAGCGCCTGGCCGCCGGCGGTGACTGCGGCGAGGCGCTCCGCGCCCTCTACCTCGAACTGCTCGCGGGGCTGCACCGTGCAGGCGCCATCTACTACGACCACTCGCGTACGAACACGGCGTACGTCTTCGATCTCGCCCGCGCCCACCCCGCCCGGCCGCCGTTCCTGTCCCTGACGCGGCGCTTCGATTCGGCCGTGTACGGCGCCCACGAACCCGGCGCGGACGGTCTGCGGCGTGCGATCGACGAGGCGGACATGGTGCGTGCGGCGCTCGTCCGGGAGGCGACCGATGGGTAGGCGCGCGCGGACCGTGGGCGCCGTCGCCGGCGCGCTCGTGCTCACGATTCTGCTGGTGGTCGTCGTCGGCGCGGCGCAGCGCGCGGAGCGCTCGGGGCGCGCGACCGTCGCCGGCTCCAGCTTTCGCGCCGACGAGAGCGGCCACCGCGCCGTGCGCCTGCTGCTGGACTCCCTCGGGTGGGACGTACGCAGCCGTCGCGGCGCGCGCCTGCCGCGGGGCACGGGGCACGTGCTGATCCGCGTCGAGGGGCTGCCCGGCGCCGGCACGGGCGGCGTCCCCGAGCGGGAACGGCGGTCCGCGGGCGCCGCGCTCGCGCGCTGGGTCGAGGCCGGCAACGGCGTGCTGCTGCTGGCCTCCGAGGCACCCCTCGGCAGCGGCTTCCCGGCCGTCCGCGCGCGATTCGACGTGCCCACCCCGGCGTTCCCCATGGGGCCCCTCCCGGTGCCTGGCAACACGGCGGCGCTCGAGGGCATCTTCGGCGAGCGACCCGACGTCCCCCGCGCCGGGGGCGGCGTCGTCGAGGAGCACGCGATGCCGGGGCTCGGCGACCCCTGGATCACGCCTTACCACGTGGTCTCCGCGCGCCCGGCGGACACCGTGCTCGCGACGCGCACGGAGGACGGCGACGCGCAGCCCGTGATCGTCGAGACCACGCGCGGGCGGGGGCGCGTGATCGTCGTGGCCGATCCCTGGTTCGCGACGAACGTGCGCCTCGCGCAGGGCGACAACGCCGCCTGGATGGGCACGCTGGTCGAGAGGCTGGCCGCGGGCGGGGAGGTCTGGTTCGACGATCGTGCGATGGGCCAGAGCGCCACGCGCGGCGTGCTCTCACTCTTCCAGGAGGAGGGCTTCGGCGCCGCTCTCCTGGCCGGGTTCCTGCTCCTGCTGCTCGTCTGGTGGCGGGTGGGGCCGAGCGACGCCCCGGACCGTCTCGTGCGCCCGCGCAAGGACTACCGTCCCGAGGCCTACGCGGAACTGCGCGCCGGACTCTACGCGGCATGCCTCACGCCGGCCGACGTGCGTCGCACGGTGCGCGCCGAGGTGGCGCGGCGCCTGTCGCGCGGCGACGGCACTCCCTACGAGCGCGTGCTCGCCATGCTGCGGGCGCGGGACCCCGAGCGCGCGGAGCGTGTCGAGGCGGCTGTCGCGGCGCTGCCGCAGCACCGCGACGTGAGCGTGACGAAGTTCGCCGGCTCGTGGAGCGCGGCGGTGAGCAAGGTGTGGGTGGTACTGGGCGAGCGCCCGGGCGAGGCCGCCACGACGATTGCGGAGGACGTGTGATGAGCGATGGCGTTGAGGGTGCGGCGACCGCGCTGGGGCGCGTACGCGCGGAGGTCGCCAAGGCCATCGTGGGCCAGGAGCGCGTCGTCCACCGCGTGCTCACGGCGCTCCTGGCCGGCGGGCACGTGTTGCTCGAGGGCGTCCCGGGCACCGGCAAGACACTGCTCGTGCAGACCCTCGCGCGTGCGCTGGGCGCGCGGTTCGGGCGCATCTCGTTCACGCCGGACCTGATGCCGTCGGACATCACGGGGACCAACGTCTGGCAGCGCGAGAGTGGGCGCTTCCAACTCGTGGAGGGGCCGATCTTCTGCGACCTGCTGCTCGCCGACGAGATCAACCGCACGCCGCCCAAGACGCAGGCGGCGTTGCTCGAGGCGATGCAGGAGGGGTGCGCGACGCTCGACGGCGAGACACACGCGCTCTCGCCGGTGTTCACCGTGCTCGCGACGCAGAACCCGATCGAGTTCGAGGGCACGTACCCGCTGCCCGAGGCGCAGCGCGATCGCTTCCTGCTGAAGGTGTCCATCGACTACCCGGAACCCGATGACGAGACCGAGATCCTGCGCCGCGCGCACGCGGGCTGCCCGCCGACGGATCTCGACGCGGCCGGCATCGAGCGCGTGATGGACGTGGACGCGCTGGTCGCGGCGCGCGCCGCGATGGTGGCCGTGCGCGTCGAGGACTCGCTGCTCGTCTACGTGCGCGACGTCGTCCGCGGCACACGTCTGCACGACGCCGTGCGGCTCGGCGGCGGTCCGCGCGCGTCCCTCGCGCTGCTCTGCGCCGCAAAGGCGCACGCGCTGCTCGAGGGCCGCGACTACGTCAACCCCGACGACGTCCAGGCCCTCGCCCCCGACGTGCTCGGCCACCGCCTGCTCTATCGCCCGGAGGCGGAGATCGAGGGCATCACCGTGGACGACGTCCTGCGCGATGTCCTGCGCTCGGTGGAGGTCCCCCGCTGACGCTCCCGGCCCGCTCTGCCGTCCTCGCCGCCGGCGCGCTCGTCGGTGTCGCCGCTCTGGAGCCGCTCGCTCCCGGGAGCGGCGCCGTCGCGCTGCTGCTACAGGCCGTGCTCGTCGTCGCGATCCTCGTCGAGGGACGCCTGTTCCTCGCGCCACGGGCCCGCCGCCGCGAGGGCGCCGTCGAGGCGCGGCGCGTGATGCCGCGGACGCTCGACCTCGGCGAGCCGGTGGAGGTCGTCCTGCACCTGCGCAACCGCCTCGGGCTCGCGGTGAGCGCGCAGATCGTCGAGAACCTGCCCGAGTCGCTGGCGACGGAGCAGCTGTTCGAGGAACTGTTCCCCGCCCGCGTCACGATCCCCGCACTGGGCGCCGTCGAACTGCGCTACACGGTCGTGCCCGGCGAGCGCGGCCGCGTCGAGATCCCCGGTCCGTGGTTGCGCGTGGGGCTGACCGGGGTGCTCGCACGGCGGCGCTCGCGGCCGCCGTGCGCGAGCGTGGCGCGCGTCGTGCCGGCGCTCGCGGGCGTCGTGCGCTACGACACGCTGCGGCGCAGCCGCAACCTCACGGCCCTCGGCATCCATGCCGGCCGCGGCTTCCAACGCGGGCGCGAGTTCGACCGGCTGCGTGACTACCACGTGGACGACGACTACCGCGACGTGGATTGGAAGGCGACCGCCCGCCGGGGCCGCCCGATCACGCGCGTGTACCAGCCCGAGCGCAGCCAGGACGTGATCGTGGCCGTGGACGCGTCGCGTGTGATGACGGCGCGCGCCGGGGGGCTGTCGAAGCTCGACGAGGCCGTCAACGCGGCGCTCGTGCTGGCGCACGTCGTCACGTCCGGAGGAGATCGCTGCGGTCTGGCCGTGTTCGACGCGGCGCTGCGCACGTGGCTGCCGCCGAGCAGTGGCCGCGGCACCGTCACCGCCGTCCTCGATGCGCTGTACGACATCGCCCCCTCGCCGGCCGATGCGTCGTTCGTCGCGGCGTGCACGGCCGTCGCCGCGCGGCAGACGCGCCGCGCGCTGGTCGTCTTCCTGACGGACCTGCCGGACCAGGTCGCGGGCGAGGAACTCGTGCGCTGTCTGCCGCTCCTGCGCCGGCGACACCTCGTGGCGTGTTTCACGACGGCGGACCGTGCCGTGTCGGCGCTGGCGGAGACGCCGCCGACGGGGCTGCGCGAGCTGTCGCGCACGCTGGCCGCGGCAGAGCTGCTCGAGGAGAAGCGCCTCGTGCGGCGGCGGGTGTCCGACGCGGGCGCACACTGCGCGGAGCTGCCGCCCGGCGAACTCGCGGCATCGGCCGTCAACCGCTATCTCGACGCCAAGGCGCGGGGTCTGCTGTGAAGGCCGCCGGAGAGGATCCACGGCAAGAGCGCTGGGGGCGGCTCACGCGCCTCCTCGACCGCCTCGAGTTCGGGGGCGCGAAGAGGCTGCGCTCGGAGTCCGCGCGCGAGCTCGCGGCGCTCTATCGCGCAGCCTCGTCGGACCTGCTCGAAGAGGTCCGACGCGATCCCGACTCGGCGACCACCGAATACCTGCGCGCGCTCGTCGGGCGCGGCCACGGACTCTTGTACCGCGGCACGCCGCCGCGCATCTGGCCGGCCGTCAAGCGCTTCTTCGCGCGGGACTTCCCCGAGGTCGTGCGCCGCCGCGTGCGTGCGGTTCTGCTCGCGGCGCTCGTCTTCCTCGCGGGCCTGACGTACGGCGCCGTCTCGATGGCGAGCGACCCCGGCGCGGGCGAGGTGCTGCTGCCGTTCGGGCATCGCTACGTCGATCCGCGCGACCGCGTGGCCGAGGAGGAACGGAGCAGGGTGCCGGTGGGGCTCACCGCTCTCGGGGGGACGACGTTCGCGGCACGGCTCATGACCCACAACAGCAGTGTCACGTACATCGCGTTCGCGCTGGCGGTGACCGGCGGCATCGGCACGGTGCTGATGATCTTCGCCAACGGCGCGTACCTGGGCGCCGTCGGCGCGGACTACGTGGGAGCCGGGCAGGGGCAGTTCCTCCTCGCGTGGGTGGGGCCGCACGGCGTCCTCGAGATTCCGGCCATGCTGCTCGGCGCGGCGGCCGGGCTGATCCTCGCGCGTGCGCTCTTCGCGCCCGGTCTCGGTGGCCGTGCGAGAGCACTGGAAGCGGCGGGCAAGGACGCGCTGCTGCTCCTCCTCGGCGCCACCGCGACGCTCGTGCTCGCCGGGATCATCGAGGGCACGTTCAGCCAGATGCACGAGCCGCTCATCGCGTACGAGGCCAAGATCGCGTTCGCCGCGGTTCTCGGGAGCCTGTACACGTTCTACCTGTTCGCGTGGTCGCCGGACCTCTTGCGGCGGCGCGGGAGGCGCGCGTGAGGCGCCTCGCGGTGACCACTCCCGAACTCGTCCCGCTGGAGTTCCGGCTGGCCGGCACGGCGGAGCGCGGGCTCGCGTGGCTGCTCGACGAGATGCTGCTGCTCGTCGCGACGGTGCTGCTCTGTCTGCTCGCATTGCTCTTCGGCGCCGTGACGCTCGGCATCGGTCTCCTCCCGGCGCTCGCCTTCGTCATCATCGCTCGCTTCGTGCTCGACCTCGGTTACCGCTGGTGGGCCGAGGCGCGCTGGCGCGGCCGGACGTGGGGCAAGCGCGTGATGTCGCTGCGCACGGTGCAGGCCAACGCCACGCCGCCCCTCGCCTGGCAGGCGTTCGTGCGCAATGCCGCGCGCCCGCTCGATGCGCTCCCGATCGGCTCGCTGCTCGGCGCAGTCCTCATCACCCTCGATCCGGAGGGACGACGCGCCGGCGACTGGCTGGCCGGCACGCGCGTAATTCGCGAAGTACGCCACAAGCCCCCGCGTGCCCTGCGCCTGCTGGCCGCGGCGCACAACAGCCTGCAGGACGACCGCCGGGCGGCGGCGCGCATCCGCTCGCGTCTTCCGGCTCGCGAGGCCGCGCTGCTCACCGAGTTCGTGGCCTCCGCGCCGCACATCGACACGGCGCGGCGACTCTCGATCGCGCGGCGTCTGGCGGCCCACTATCGGGATGCGCTCGGGCTGCACGCGCACCGCGCCCTGCCGGACGAGACGCTGCTCCGCGACATCGTCTCGGTGCTGGCCCGCGAACGTTTCGGAACTCCATCCGCACCTCTCGCGCCTCGCGCCGATTAGGGCCCGTGCAGGAATGAGTTCGTAGGACCGAGGGCGAGCGAGACGGCGCGGGGCAAGGCGCCTCGACGACGCGACTCATTGCGGAGCCGAGTCGGGGAGGAGAGGCAACGCCGCCCCGCGTCGTCGTAGCCGACCGAATCCCGAAGCTATTCCTGCGCGGGCCCTTAGCCTCTGCGAGTCGGAAGGGAGCGTCGGACCATGCCCTGCAGGAATCACCCACAGATCGAGAGCGGTCTCGATCACTGTCATCGTTGCGGGTTCAGTTTCTGCGACGACTGCCGTGTCGAGTTCCAGGGCCGGACCCACTGCGCGGGGTGCAAGGCCGAAGCAGTGGGGCTGCTGGAGTCGGGCGGCACGACGGCGTCGTCCGGCGACCTAGAGTTGCCCGCGTGGGAGCGCCGCGCGGAGCTGGGCATGGCGTCCGCGTTCTGGCAGACGATCAAGGCGGTGATGACGGACCCGGCCAGGTTCTTCCGCCGCATGGACACGTCGGTCACGACCTGGGACTGCCTCGCGGTGCCGTGCGTTCTCGCGGTTCTGGGCGCCATCGTGAGCGGCATCCTGCAACTCACGATCATGGGCGGCATGATGGCGTTCCTCTCCCAGATGGGAGGCGGAATGGGAGACGACGCATCGCAGATGGTCCTGCCGCAGATGTTCAGCGGGACGTTCGGGGCGTGCATCGGGGTCTTCCTGTCGCCCGTCGCCGCGATCCTCGGTGCATTCATGGTCGCCGGGCTCATGCACCTCTTCCTGATGATGACCGGGAAGGTCGGCGCGCCGTACCACCAGACGCTGCGCGGCTACTGCTACGCGCAGGCGCCCAACATCCTCGCCGTGATCCCCTTCCTCGGAAGCGTCGTTGCGTTCTTCTGGACGATCTGGACGTCGGTCGTGATGGTCAAGGAGGTTCACAAGAGCACGTGGGGCATGGCGTGGATGTCCGTGCTCTCGTGGATGGTGCTCTGCTGCGTCCTGTCCGTCGGCGCGTACGCGGTCGTCGTCGCACTGGTCGTCGCGGTGGCCTCGCAGAACTGAGCCGCGGCGGGCCGTGACAGTGGACGTGCCGCCGTTGCCGATCGCGTGTCCCGTCTGCGCGGGACCGTTGCCGTTCACGGCAGGCCGCGAGGCCTGCCCCGGCTGCGACGCGGTGGTCTCGGTCGCGACCTTCCGGCCGTTGCTGAGTGCTGCGGCGCTGGCCGCCGGTGAGGGCCGCTGCCTGACGCACCCGCGCAAGGACGCCGTCGATGCCTGCGGGCGTTGCGGCGCCTATGTCTGCGACGTCTGCGTCACGCGCACCGGGGAGCACCTGCTCTGTCCGGCGTGCTTCGATCTCCTGCACGATCGCAAGGAGCTCGCGACCACGCGGACGCGCCGCGTGCGCTGGGATCGCATGTGCGTGCCGGCGCTCCTGCTCGGACTCGTGGGCTGCGGCCCGCTCGCGCCGGTCGCCCTCGCGCTCGCCGTGTTCGCGCTGTGGCGGCGGCGCAAGGAGCCGTGGCTCTCACCGTGGCCGCCGATCGCGGCGATCGCGATCGTCGTCGTACCGATGCTGGCGATCGCGGGGCTGCTGCTCGTGAGGGCGTACCGATGAGCGAGCGTGCGGTCATGGTCACGGCGACGCTCGGTGGGTGCGTCTGCGTCTATCTCCACGAGGATCGCATCGAGGTGGGGCACGTGGGCCCGCTCTTCACGGAGCGGCTCTCACGGGTGGCCTACCGCGACGCGCGGCGGATGCTGGTCTGGTCCGATCGGCGCTCCGGCATGCGCTGGGTCGCGGTCGCGCTGCTCGCCGCCGGCGCGCTGACCCTCGGCGCCGCGGCGGTCCTCGGATTCGAGGGCGAGGGCGCGGCGATCGCGTCGGTCGTCGGTGTGACGACGCTGCTCTGTTCGCTGCCGCTCTTCTACTCCGGACGTCGTGGCGGGATCACGCGCTTCCGCATCGACGGTGTGCGCGGTCACGTCGAGGGCACGCTCGCCGGCCGTCGTCGCAAGCGCGACGAGATCCTGGCGAGGATCGAGGAGCGCATCCGCGAGCGTCAGCGCCCGTCGTCGGACGCGTGAGGGCGTCGGTCGCCGGTCCCCGCCACATCCTCGCCGTCGTCAGACCATCGCGAGGACGGTCTCGTACTCGGCCTTCGTCACCGGCTGGATACTGAGGCGCGCGCCGCGTCGCGTGACCATCATGTCCGCGAGCGCCGGGTTGGCCTTCAGCTCGGACAGCTCGATGACGCGCGGCAGCTTCCTCACGAAGGCGACGTCCACGCAGAGCCAGCGCGGCGCGTCCTGCGGCGACCTGGGGTCGTGGTACCTGGAGGCCGGGTCGAACTGCGTCGCATCCGGGTACGCGTCACGCACGACGCGCGCGACGCCGGCGACGCCCGTGGGCCTCGAGTTCGAGTGGTAGTAGAGCACGCGATCGCCCTTGCGGATCTCGTCGCGCAGGAGGTTGCGCGCCTGGTAGTTGCGCACGCCGTCCCAGGGTGTCGTCTCGTCCTTCGCCGCCGCGAGGTCGTCGATCGAGAAGGCGCTCGCCTCGCTCTTGAACAGCCAGTACCGCTTCGTCCGTGCCATGCCGTTCAGCGCCTCCGCCAGAGAGCGTCGAGCGTCAGCTTGCCACCGCCCGTGAACACCAGGCCGAGCATCATCGCCAGGTAGAGCAGCGCCAACTCCTTGGCGGCGAAGGGGTCCGTGCCGCGCGCCATGAACGCCGCGACGAACATCGTGAACGCGCAGGTGAGCGCCGCAAAGCGCGTGTAGACGCCGAGCACGACGGCGACGCCCCCGGCCAGCTCGGCGACCGCCGCTGCCCACGCGAAGGCCAGCGGCGCCGGGAACCCGAGGGCGCGGACGTCGCTCACGAACCCCCACGTCGAGCTGCCGAAGCCCGCGGCGACCTTCCCCCAGCCGTGCACGGCGAGGAACGCACCGCCGATCCGCACGATCAGGAGCCCCGCGTCCATCAGCGTCGCCTTGCTCGCCGCCATCGCCACCTCCGCGCGGAAGTGTACGAGAGCCCGGCAGCCAAGCAAGACACCCACCTCCGCCGAGCCGCACGCTCAGGATCCGGCTGCGTCGGTGCCGTGGGCTGCCGGGCGGACGGCGGGCCGGGTTATGCTCAACCGATGGTCTTCTCCCCCCGTCTCCGGATCATCGTCTGCGCGACGCTCGCGCTCGCGGCGGGGGGCGTGGCCGCGGCGCGCGTGGCGCCGCTCGAGCCCTAGCTCGAGATCGACATCGTGCACCGGCTGCACGACGAGGCCCAGGACGTCTACGAGGTGCGGGTGTCGCCGCGCGGCGGCGAGACGATCGACGAGGTCGTGGTCGAGGTGCTGCGCGGCGCGGCGCGGGTGGCACCGCCGGGACGCACGCTCGAGCTCTCGCCCGACGCCCGGTATCGGGCGCGCGTCAGCGTCTCCGCCGACACGCCCGTGCCGGCGGCGGTTCGCGTAACACAGAAGGGGCGCGTCGATCGCACCTACGACGTCGAGATCGCGGAGAACGCACGTTGACGGCGGCCGCCGCGGGGGGCGCCGCGCCGGGCGGGAGACGGGCAGCCGCGCTGCGCCTCACCGGCGTGTACCTAGGCCTGTTCTGGACCTGGGCGGGAGTCGCCAAGGCGCTGGCGCCGACAGCGGCGTACGAGTTCGCGGCGCGCGTCGTCGGCGGCGGGATGCCCGCGAAGTCCGTCGTCGTCGCCTCGGTCGTGCTGGAGGTGCTGCTCGGGCTGGCGCTGCTCGCCCGCGCCGTCCCGCTGCGGCGCGGCGTGGCTCTCTAGCTCGCGCTCCTGCTCGCGTTCTCGGGGCTCCTGATCGTCGCCAAGGCGGCAGGGGGCGGCGCGCTCGCCTGCGGCTGCTTCGCGTTCTTCGCCACCGCTGCGGCCTCCGTCGATCGCGAGTTGTACGTCAACGGCGGACATGCGGCCCTTCTGGCGCTCCTGTTCGTATACATGTTCGTCGCCGATCGCCGCGCAGCGCGCGGGGCGTGAACGGCGCGTCACGACCTGGAGGGACATCCGCCATGCGCGTCGCCGCTCTCAGTCTCGTCCCGCTGTTGCTCGCCGCGACGGCCGCGTCCGCGGGGACGCAGCTCGTCAATCCGTCGTTCGAGGACGGCACGGTCGGCTGGACGGAGGCCGTCGGAGCGACGACCGGCGACGGCGGCGTGCGCCCGCGGATCGACATCGACGCCTCCGTCGCGCGTGACGGCGCGAAGTCGCTGCGCGTGACCGGCAGCGCCGGCGCCGTGCTCTGGCCGATGTTGTCGCAGCCGATCGACGTGCGCCCGGGAGACCGCGTGTCCCTGCGCATCGCAGCACGCTGCGAGGGCGTCGCGCGCGAAGGCCGCCAGTACGCCAACTCCAACGGCACCCTGCTCTTTCGTGACGCGGCTGGCAACCGCCTCGCTCTCCTGACCACCGCCGTCCTCAGCGGGGACCGCGACTGGGTGGATCTCATCGTGGACGGGCTCGCCCCGCCGGGGGCCGTCTCCGCGGAGGTCGGGGTCTTCCACTCGATGACCGGCACGGCCTGGTTCGACGACGTGCGCGTCCGCGTCACGCCGACCGCTCCACTCGACGAGCCGGCGCGCGCGGCCGCGTTCGACGCGCTCGCGGACCACCTGCGCCGCACGTACTCCTTCTGGGGCCTCGACGGGAAGCCGGCCGCCGAGGCGCTGTTCGCCGGGCACCGTCCGGCCGCCGTGGCGGCGAAGGACGTGACGGCCTTCGGCGGCGCGCTGCGCGCCATGCTCGCGGAACTGAACGACGTGCATGTCTGGCTGGACACGCCTCGTGGGCGCGTCGGGACGGCGCCGCCGGCGCGGGGTGCGCAGTTCGACGTGCGCGCGGTCCTGCGGCGGATCGACGGCGAGCCGCTGGTGCACGGTCGCAACGTCCTGGCCGGGTGGATCGGTGAGGGCGCCGAGCGCGTCGGGTACCTGCTGACGGCGAGCTTCGTCGCGGCGCGCGCCGAGTGGCCGCTGGTCGAGGACGCGCTGGCCGAGTTCGCGGACGCGCCGGCGCTCGTCGTCGATGTGCGCCCGAACGGCGGCGGCGACGAACGCTTCGGGCAGGCGCTCGCGGGGCGCTGGACGGACGAGCGCGTGGAGTACGCGCGCCAGCGTTGGCGGGACGCGACCCTTCCGGGACTGACCGGGTTCGGGCCCGCACAGAGCCGCGTGCTGGAGCCGGCGCCGGCGGCGCAGCGCTATGCGGGCAAGGTCTTCGTCCTCTCGGGCCCCGGGTGCGTCAGCAGCACCGAGGGGTTCCTGTTGATGTGCAAGGCGCTGCCGCGCGTGACGGTGGTGGGGCAGCCCTCGCGCGGCGCGAGCGGCAACCCCGGGGCGTTCGCGGTGCTCCCCGGCGTGACGGTCTTCGCTTCCCGCTGGCAGGCGCTCGGCACCGACGGACGGTGCATCGAGGGCGTTGGTGTCACTCCCGACGTCGTCGTCGATCCGGGCCGCTGCGGGGCCGGCACCCTCAGTGACCCCGTTCTCGACCGCGCCGTCGAGCTGGCGCGCGAGTAGCATCCAGGGATGCCGCTCCTCGACGCGCAGAAGCTGGTGAAGTCCTACCGCGGTCGCGGCCGCGTCGTGAAGGAGGTCTCGTACTCCGTCTCGCCCGGTGAGATCGTCGGACTGCTGGGCCCCAACGGCGCCGGCAAGACCACCTCGTTCCGCATGACGGTGGGGATGATCCGCGCCGACGAGGGCCGCGTGATGTTCGCCGGCGAGGACGTGACGCGGCGCCCGATGTACCGCCGCGCGCGCCTCGGCATGGGCTACCTGAGCCAGGAGCCGTCGATCTTCCGCAACCTCACGGTCGAGGAGAACGTACTGGCGATCCTCGAGACGCTGCCCGTCGATCGGCGCAGGCGCCGGGAGCTGCTGGAGCAGTCCCTGGGCGAGCTCGGCCTGACTCCGATCCGCAAGACCACGGCGCACTCGCTGTCGGGCGGCGAGCGCCGGCGACTCGAGATCACGCGCTCGCTCGTGACGTCGCCGAAACTGCTGCTGCTCGACGAGCCCTTCAGCGGTGTCGATCCCATCGCCGTCTCCGAGATCCAGGACATCGTGCTGCGGCTGCGCGAGCGCGGCATGCGCATCCTGCTCACCGACCATAACGTGCGCGAGACGCTCTCGATCACCGATCGTGCCTACGTCATCCACGACGGGGAGATCCTGCGCGAGGGTTCGTCCACCGACCTCGTCGAGGACGAGGTCGTGCGCAAGATCTACCTCGGTGAGGGGTTCCGGATGTGAGACGGAGACGCGCGCCGGTCCCGTTTCCTTCGTCCACGCCCTCTGAGACTGGAGTGCGCGGCCCGGAATGCCGAATGAGAAGGAGGCTGCGGTGCGCTCCGGAGAACTTGGGAGTTCGCGCCGCGTGACGGCTCGAACCATGACCACACCCACCACCACGGCGACCGACGGCAAGGCGCAGCAGGGGGCGATCCAGATCGCCACGGCGACGGAGCGGCGCATCCTCGTCGTGGACGACGAGCCGGCCATCCGCACGATGCTGACGGTGTTCCTCTCGCGCCTCGGCTTCGACGTCGAGTCGGCGCCCGACGCCGAGAGTGCGCTCGAGCTGCTGAAGGTCGGCGGCTACTTCCTGGTCATCACCGACGTCGGCATGCCCGGGCTGTCGGGTCTCGAGCTGCTGTCCGAGATCCAGGCCATCACCACGCAGATGAACGGTCACGGCCCGGACGTGATCATCGTGACCGGACGGCCGGGCGAGAAGGTCGCGGTCGAGGCGCTGCGGCGCGGCGCGTACGACTACTTCGCGAAGCCGTTCTCGTTCGACGCCATGACGTTCACGGTCAAGCGGCTGCTCGAGCGCCGGCGGCTGAACCGGGAGGCGCAGGAGTACCACACGCTCATGGTGCGCATGGAGGCGGCCGACGAGCACGCCAAGCAGGCCGTGCGGGCGCTCGTCGAGGCCGTCTACGCCAAGGACAGCTACACCCGTGGCCACATGGAGCGCGTGGGCATGATCGCCGCCAAGGTCGGGCGCCACATGGGCCGCGACGAGCGTGACGTCGAACTGCTCTACCGCGCGGGGACGCTGCACGACATCGGCAAGATCGGTACGCCGGACGCCATCCTCAACAAGCCCTCGTCGCTGACGCCGTCGGAGTGGGACAGCATTCGCCTGCACCCCATCGTCGGCGCCAACATCCTCGCGCCGATCAGTGCGCTGTCCGACGTGTGCACACCCGTGCGCTGCCACCACGAACGCTGGGACGGCACCGGCTATCCCGACAAGATCGGCGGCGAGGACATCCCGGAGCTCGCGCGCATCCTGGCCATCGCCGACGTCTGCGACGCGCTCTACAGCGACCGCGCGTACCGTCTCGGGCTGCCCGAGACCACCGTGCGAGAGATCATCGTCGCCGGCAAGGGCGCGCACTTCGAGCCCGTGATCGTGGACGCGCTGCTGGATCTCTGTGAGCAGGGCGAGATCTTCGCGCCCCTGGTCTCGGCGCGCAGCGACCGCAGGGTCGGCGACGACGAACTGCACGAGCCCTGCTGAGAAGCGCCGCCGCGCATGCTGCCGCGGCATCCCGGCCTCGCGTCTGCGACGTGGGTCACGTCCTGCGCGGACGATCGCGCCGCGCATCGTCTTTCGGTCCGGGCGTCTGCCGCGATGCGGCTACATTCGGCGCCCTCGCCGCTGATGGCGACGCCGCGCCGGCTGTCCGGCGCCCCGGACCCAGTGACCCGGACCCAGTGACCCGGACGGAGAGATGCAGATGAAGATCGTCGTGTGCGCCAAGCGCGTCCCCGACAGCGCGGCCAAGATCCGGCCCGCGGCGGACGGCCAGTCCATCGACACGCAGGGCGTCGAGAACGTGATCTCACCCTATGACGAGATCGCGCTCGAGGCTGCCGTGCAGCTCAAGGAGGCCGGCGTCGCCTCCCAGGTGACCGTGCTGTGCCTCGGTCCCAAGGAGTCCACCAAGGAGCTGCGCAAGGCCATGGCGATGGGCGCCGACGACGCCGTGCTCGTGCTCGAGGACCGTCCTTTCCGGGATCCGACAGCCACGGCCGAGGCGCTCGCCGCGGCGCTCGAGGGGCTGTCGCCCGACGTCGTGTTCTGTGGCTGGAAGGCCATCGACGACGACTCCTCGGCCGTCGCCGGCCTCCTCGCCGCGCGTCTCGACTACGCCTATGCGTCGTTCGTCGTCAAGGTCGAGGGCGCGGACGGTGGCCTGCGGGTGTCGCGCGAGGTCGAGGGCTGCGAGGAGATCGTGCACGTGCCGACGCCGTGCGTCCTCACCGCGCAGCGCGGACTCGCCGAGCCGCGCTTCGCGTCGCTGAAGGGCATCATGCAGGCCAAGCGCAAGCCGCTCGCCGAGCAGGCGCCGGCGGCCGCCGAGAACGCCTCGGAACTCGTGGCGCTGACCCCGCCGCCGGCGCGTCCCGCGGGCCGCATCGTCGGCGAGGGCGCGGCCGCCGTGCCGGAGCTCGTGCGCATCCTGCGCGACGACGTCGGCGTGCTCTAGCAGCCTGCCGCACTGCGCGCCCCTACCAGACCCAGAACCCCGTCGAGACCGAGAGACACGAGAGAGCGGAGAGAAGCGATGAGCGGCAACGTCCTTGTTTACCTGGAGACCGAGGGTGAGGGGCTGCGCAAGCCCGCGTTCGAGGGACTCGGAGCCGGCGCCGCGCTGGCGGCGGCGCTCGGTGTCGAACTGCACGCGGTGATCGCCGCGCCGAACGCGTCCGCCGTGGCCGCGGCCACGCGGCCGCTGGGCGTCACCGTCGTGCACGTCATCGAGCACGCCGACCTGGCGACGTCGCTCGCGGGTGCGCACTGCCGCGCCGTGAAGACCGCCGCCGCGGCCGCGGGCGCGAGCTGGATGCTGTTCCCGGCCACGATTCTCGGCCGCGACCTCCTCGCGACGGTGGCCGGCGCGATGGGTGCCGGCGTGGCCGCGGACGCCACGGCCATCGACGTCGCCGATGGGGGGGACGTGCAGATCACGCGCCCCGTCTACGCCGGCAAGGCACTGCAGGTCCTCGTCGCTCGGCGCAGCCCGTTCTGCATCGGCCTGCGCCCGAACGCGTTCCCGGCGATGGCGGCGGGCGAACCCGGCCGCACCGAGACCCACGACCTGCCGGCTGCGGGCGACGCGCCCGCCGCCCGTGTCGAGGAGGTCAAGGCTCCCGAGACGCGCGAGGTCGATCTGACCGAGGCCGAGATCATCGTGGCCGGCGGCCGCGGCCTGAAGGCGGCCGAGCACTACGAGCTGGTCGAGAAGCTGGCGGCGGCGCTCGGCGGCGTCGTCGGCGCCAGCCGCGCCGTGGTGGACGCGGGCTGGCGCCCGCACTCCGAGCAGGTGGGGCAGACCGGCAAGACCGTCTCCCCCCGGCTCTACGTCGCCTGCGGCATCTCGGGCGCCATCCAGCACCTCGCCGGCATGTCGTCCAGCAAGTGCATCGTGGCCGTCAACAAGGACCCCGAGGCGCCCATTTTCAAGGTCGCGGACTACGGCATCGTCGGCGACGTCTTCGAGGTGCTGCCCGCCCTGATCGAGGCCGTCGAGGCAGCCAAGAGCGCCTGAAGCCGGCCGCGCGCGCACGTGGCAGCGAGCGCGCGCGGCCCGCCATCGGTCTCCGGCGTCCCGAATCTCGCGCCGCGCCGCCCCCGTTCTCTCTCGGCGCAGGCTCGATGGACGAGATTATCGACTTTTTCGCACGCGCCGGGTTGACGTACCTAGGGACGCACAGTAATGTTCCCTCAACAACGTTAGGCGTTGACTCTGGTTCGTCTCTCTCCCAACTTCGACAGACCAACGCATCCCTTCAAGCGGTCACCTCTCTCCGACCGCAGCCGGCAGGCTCCCGGGGACTCTCCAACTCCCCCGGGGGCCGCGCTGCGTTCCGGGGACGTTCCTGCGCCCCCCCCCTCGTGGCCGGGACCGCCCGTCGAGCGTACCCGCCTCCACCCGTAGCCGTCACCGCGCCCCCGTGACGTGATCAGGCGTGACGCGATCAGGGCAGGATGATGCGGCGATACTCGTCGTAGAGTTGCCGGTCGGTCATCGCGGCGATGTGGTCGCAGACGGCCCGCTGCAGCCCCTCGGTGGCGATCCGCTCGCGCGCGCCCGGCGGCAGCGTGCGGGGATGGTCGGCGAAGTAGTCGAATACAGCGCGGATGTAGCGCTTGGCGTTCTCCTGCGTGCGGGCCACGCGCCAGTGGCTGTAGAAGTGCTCGAACAGGAACTCGTGGAGCGCCTGCTGCCGCGCGGCGCCCACGTCGTCGTGCGCGGCCAGCGGAGCGGACGCCGCGCGCACGTCGGCGACCGATGCCGGCGCGGCGTCGGCGAGCCGGCGCGCCGACTCCCGCACGAGTCCTGTCACCGCCTGGTTCATCAGACGGATGAAAACCTGATTGACCCGCAATTGGAACGGCATCCCGGGCGACGCCTCGTCCACGGTCGCGAACGCGGCGTCCACGTGCGGCACCTCGCGCACGTCACGCTCGCGCAGGATGCCCGACGTCAGCGCGTCGTCGAGATCGTGGTGGTTGTACGCCAGCCGGTCGGCGTGATCGGCCACCTGGGCCTCGAGCAGCGGGCATGCGCCGGGACGGATTGCTGCGGCCGCTCCCTTGCGGACGTGCCCGCCGTGCTGCGCCATGCCCTCGCGCGTCTCGTGGCTCAGATTGAGCCCGGGGAAGGTGGGGTAGCGGCGCTCGAGATAGGTGACCACGCGCAGGCCGTGGCCGTTGTGCTCGAAGCCGCCGTGCGCGGCCATCCGGTTCGCGAGGGCGGCCTCGCCGGAGTGTCCGAACGGCGCGTGCCCGAGGTCGTGGACGAGCGCCAGCGCCTCGGTCAGGTCCTCGTTGAGCCCGAGCGTACGCGCGATCGTGCGCGCGATCTGGGCCACCTCCATGGTGTGTGTGAGGCGCGTCCTGTAGTAGTCGCCCTCGGTGTTGACGAAGACCTGCGTCTTGTACTCGAGGCGCCGGAACGCCGAGCAGTGGATGATGCGGTCGCGGTCGCGCTGGTAGACGGTTCGGTATTCGTGCTCGGGCTCGGGATGCTCGCGGCCCGCCGAGTCCGCGCTCCGCATGGCGTACGGGGCGAGGGCGCGGTCCTCCTGATCCTCGAGTTGCTGTCGTGTGCGCATGGCGTTCTCTGCTCTCCGTGCCGTCCGCGGCCCTCCCGATCCGGAGCCGCGAGAGTACCGAGCGACCCCGACGCTCGGCGGCCCGGCGACGATTGCCGACCGAATTCAGCACGAATCGCTAGGATCCCGGGCTTGCGTCGGCAGTGATCCCCGCGACGCGTCCCCAAAGGAAGGTCCGCCATGCGCTGGTCCCACGCTCTCCTCGTCTCCCTCCTCGCGTTGCTGCCTGCGTGTGGCCTCTTCGGTTCGGGCGGACCGTCGCTGCCGCCCGTCATGCCGCCGAACTTCTTCATCGGGCTGCGCGTGCTCGAGGCCACGAGCCCGCCGGTGGACTACGTGATCAAGATCGAGCGCACCGGCAAGGTGATGTACGAGACGACGGTCCGCGCGCCGCGCCGCCATCGCTTCGAGGGGGAGCTCGAGCTCGACGAGTCCCAGATCGTGCGCCTCTACGCTGCCGTCCTGGATGCGAACTACGACTCGCTCGCCGCGGAGTACTCGGCCTCCGAGGGCGCTGCGGACAGGCGCGCGAACGGAGAGCGCATCTTCTACGTCATCGCCGGTGACGTGGATCAGCGCATCGACGTGGACTATGCCTCCGTCCCCGAACTCGACGCACTGCA
>JAJRVY010000159.1 GCA_024277065.1 Planctomycetota bacterium | reverse complement strand
GAGTTCAACTACCTCTCCAACGCCCTGACACGTGACCAGGACACGATGCTCGTCCACACGCTGCTGCTCGGCGGCGACCCCGACACGCCCCAGCGCTCCTCGCGCTCGCCCGGCTGGCGGAGCCTCGACCCCTCGCAGGGCGTCCCCGCGCGCGAGAAACTGTTCGAGTACGACGTCGTGATCCTCGGCGACGTGGAGCCCTATGGTCTCGGCCCCACGGCCGGCGACGCCGAGCGCGCCTGGCAGAACATCCACGAGTTCGTCGAGAAGGGCGGCGGGCTGATCATGCTCGCCGGGCCGCGCCACAACCCCAGTCGCTACCGCGACACGCCACTCTCGGCGCTGCTGCCCGTCGTCATCGACCGCACGGCGGAGAACACCGACCCGGAAATCGATCCACGCCGCGGTTTCGGGTTCCGCATCACGCCGGAGGGCGCGCGCAGCCCGTTGATGAACATCGCCGGCGACCCTGAGCTCTCCAAGCGGTTGTGGGAGAACGAGCCCTCGTGGCGCCAGTTCTGGTCGTACCCGGCGCTGCGCGCGAAGACGCTGGCGCGCGTTCTGGCCGTCTCGGACCACCCGCGGCACGACAACAAGTTCGGTCCCCGCCCGCTGCTCGCAACCATGCTCTACGGTCGTGGGCGCGTTCTCTTCGTCGGCGTCGAGGAGCTGTGGCGCATGCGCCGCGAGGCCAACGACCGCTACTTCTACCGCTTCTACGGCGAGGCCGTGCGGTTCCTCGCGACCTACCGGCTGCTCGGTGGCAACGAGCGCTTCAAGATCCTCACGGATCGCGACAGCTACGCCCTGAACGACTCGGTGCGCGTCACGCTCGACGTGCTCGATCGCGACTACAACGCCTCGACGCAGCCGTCGCAGACCATCCAGCTCGACATGCCCGGCGCCGCGCCCGGGACGCGCGAGGCGGTGGACCTCGCCGTGCCGGCGGCAGGACAGGACGAGCCCGGCGTGTTCCGCCGCACCATCCTGCCCACGCGTGCCGGGCAGTACCGTCTCAGCGCCACGACCGACACGCCCGGCGACGAGCCCGCGGAGAAGCTCTTCTCCGTCGTGCGCAGCTCCCTCGAGGGCCGCGACCTGCTGCTCGACGAGACGACGCTGCGCTCCGTCGCCGACACGTCCGCGGGCGGGCGCTACCTGAACCTCTGGCAGTTGCCCGAGCTGGCGCCTCCCAAGCGCTCCAAGCCCGTGCCCACCGATGTGCGCCCGGACGACATCTGGGACTCGGGCTGGACGCTGTTCCTCGCGCTGGGCCTCCTCGGCACGGAGTGGCTGCTCCGCAAGCGGTTCCAACTGGTGTGAGCGCCGCCGTGCCGCCGCGCCGCGCCCGCATCTTCGCCGCTGCACTCGTCGCGGCTGCCGCAACCGGCCTGCCGCAGCCGCGCGCGGCCGTCGCGCAGGACGTCCGCGTCGGGCGGCCCTACCGCGTCGCCGACTCCGGGGTAGCCCGCCGCCACGTCGAGGACTACGAGCGGCACCGCGCCGCCGGCCGTTGGGAGCAGGCCGTCGCGGCCCTCGACCGGCTTCTCGCCATCTCGCCCGAGCTGGGTCTCGTGATGCAGCTCGACGACAGCGGCCCGGTGCGCTTCGAGGGCGTCGGGCGCCGCGCGCTGCGCCTGTTCGACGCACTGCCCCCCGAGGGCGTCGCGGCCTGGGAGGCGAGCTTCCGCGAGGATGCCGAGGCGCTCCTCGCGCGCGGTCTGCGCCTGCGCCGCCCCGCCGACCTGACGGCGGCCACGCGCCGCTACCCGGCCCGCGACGTGCGCGTGCGCGGTCACGAGGCGTTGGCGTCGCTGGCACTGGCACGCGGCGACTTCGCTGCGGCCACGCACGAGCTGCGTGCGCTCCTGCCGTTGGTGACGGACGACGCGCAGCACGCGGGCGTGCTCGCACGCCTGGCGTTCGCACGCGCCCAGGTCGGCGATCGCGACGGCGTGGAGCGCGCGCGCCTGCTGGCGGCGCCCCTGACGGCGCAGATCGTGCCCGGGCCCGAGGGTGGCGAGCCGCTAGGGGACTTCCTCGTGCGCATGGCGCGGGCCGCCGGGGCGGGCTCGGGCTCGGGCATGGGACGGCCCCAGTTCGGCGGCGACGCCCACGGCACCGCGCTCTCGGCGGCCCCTCCCGCCCCCGGTGAGAAGCCCCGCTGGCAACTCGCGATCGGCTACCAGGAAGGCGTCGAGACCGACAGGAACCGGCCCTTCGCCTTCGCCGCGCGGCGCGCACCGCGCAGCCGGCCCGTGGCGCCGGTGGTGTCGCGCGGCGTGGTCTACGTCAACAACGGCCTGCAACTGCGCGCCGTGGACCTGTCCTCGGGGCGCGTGATCTGGCAGCGCGGGACGCGCCAGCGCGCGGCGCTGTGGCGCGACAACAAGCTGGCCGTGAACACCGCCGCCGTCGAGGGCGAGCGCGTCTACGCAGCGCTGGCGTCGCGCACCGACGCACCCGACATGGTGCGCAAGTTCTTCGAACGGATCATCGTCTACCGCCTGCCCCCCCGCACACTCGCGTCCTACGACAGCCGCTCCGGCGATCTCGTCTGGTCCCACGCCGACGAACACCTCTCGGAGAACCCCGACGCGGCGGAGATCTCGCGCGAGTCCGTGGCCTCGGCGCCGCTCGTGGTCGGCGACGACGTGCTCGTCGCCACCTGGAGTTACGACTCGTCGTTCGACGTGCGCCTCGTCTGCTTCGACCGCCGCACGGGGCGCACCCGCTGGCGCCGCAGCCTCGCGCAGGGGCAGCAGGAGCTGAACCTCTTCGGGCGGCCCGTGAAGGAGTTGACGACCACCGCGCTCGCGGAACTGGACGGCATCGTGTACCTCGCCACGGGGCTCGGCGTGGCCGCCGCCGTGGACATCGCCGACGGTAGCGTGGAGTGGCTCTGCGCCTATCCCCAGACGCCGATCCCGCCGTCCAACTTCTGGTACGAGACGCGTGAGCGCGCCGTGACGTGGTGGCCGTCGCCCGTCACCGCGACGCGCCAGGCCGTGCTGATGGCGCCGGTCGAGTCGCCCTACCTCCTCTCCTTCGATCCGCGCAGCGGCCGCATGCAGTGGCGTGTGCCACACTCCCGCGCGCCGTTCGACCACGACTACTTCCTCGGCGTCGCCGGCGACCGCGCCTTCATCCTCGGCGACCGGCTGACGGCCTTCGACCTGGCGGACGGCCGGCGCATCTGGAACTCGCAGGCCGCCGGGCGCGTGCTCGACCTCGAGCAGGTGGAGACGGCGGCCACCGGCGCCGGCGTCCTGACGAAGGACGCCGTCTTCGTGCCGACGGTGGACTCCATCCAGCGGATCAGCACCGCAGACGGCTCGACCGAGGAGCAGTGGCCGCTGCCCGACGCCGGCGCGCGCTCTCCGGGAGCCAACCTGCTGTCGGCCGACGGCGCGCTGCTGCTGGTCTCACGACGCGGCGTCGCGGCGCACTACCGCTTCGAGGACCGCCGCGACCGGCTGCTGGCACTCATCGCCGCGGAACCGGACAACCCGCGGCTGCGGCTCGAGGCCGGCGAGATCTTCCGTAGGGCGAACCGCGCGGACGACGCCATCTCCTCGTTCGACATCGGGCTGCGCCTCCTGGACGATCTGGCCCCGCAGGCGCGCGACGGGCTGGAGATCCCACTCCGTTCGGCGCTCTTCGCCGCGTACATGGCGCGCGCCGCCGATGCACGGCGTGCCGGCGACATGCCGGGGGCGGCCACCGACCTGCGCCGCGCGGCGGCGATCACGAGCAATCGCGGGGACGCTGTGCGCGCACTGTTCATGCTCGATGACGTGGCCCCGGTCCACGAGGCACGGGCCGCGCTCGTGCGCGTGCGGGACGAGTTCGGCGACGTCCAGGTCACGCTCGACGGCCTGGGGCGCGTGCACGCCGGCGCCCTCGCCGCCATCCGGCTCGGCGGACGCGATCTCGCGGCCGGGAACGTCGCGGCCGCCGTTCGGACGTGGCTCGACGTCCTCGAGCGCTACCCCGCCGCCGACCTCGGCCGGACGGACGTCCGCGGGGCCGTCGCGACGCGCATCGAACTGGCCCGTCAGCGCTTCGGCGACGAGGTCACGACGCTCGTCCGGCAGCGCGCACGCCGGGCGCTCGACGCCGCCCGCGCCGCCGCCGACCCGCAGGCGCTCGATCGCGTCGCCCGCACCTACCCCGACCCGCGCACCCAGGCCGACGCCGCGCTGCTCGCCGCCAAGCTGCACGTCAACCACGACGACGCGCGCGCCGCAGTCGCCATCCTGCGCTGGATACTCGCCGTCGAGATCGACCCCGGCGACGCGGCGGACGCACTGTGGCGCCTCGCCGACGCCTATCGCACGCTCGGTGAAGCGGCCGCCGAACGCATGACCCTGCAGCGGCTCGGCCGCGATCACGGCACCGGCGAGATCGCCGGACGGCCGATCGCCACGCTCGTGGCCGAGCGCCTCGCGGAGCCGCGGCTGGCCGCGCCGCGCGCCGACCTGCCGTACCCGCGGCCACCCCTCGGGCTGCTCTGGGACACGGGCTCGACGTCATCCGCGCCACAGCTCGTGGCGCTCACGGGCCGCACTCCGGCCGCGCTGGACGGACGTCTCCTGGCCATGCGCGCGAGCGTCATGGAACTGCTCGACGCGACCACCGGGCGCCCATTGTGGCGGATGCCGACCGACCTGGACTGGCGGCAGGTCATCGGCGCCGGCGAGTCGCTCGTGGTCGTCGGCGGCGCACGGGGCGCCGGCCGCACCGACGTGGTCGTGCGCGCATTCGCGGCCGCGGACGGCGCGCCGGGCTGGTCACGGCGGCTCTCCGGTTCGTTCCGCGCCGCCGCGCGGGGGCTCGGCGTGCTCTACGTCGTGCACGCGACGCGCGAACCGGGCGGCGGCGCGACGTTCGCGCTCTCGGTCGTCGATCTGACGTCCGGCGCCGTGCTCGCATCGCGTGGCTTCGACGGCGCACTCTTCCCGGACGTGGTCGTGGCCGAGGACGCCGTCGTCGTCTTCGGCTCCGGGTCCAGTGCCAGGGAGCCGCCGCGCACCGTGCTGACGCTGGACGGGACGACACTCGCGTTGCGCGGCACGACGCCGCTCGCCGACGTGGCCTTCGACAGCGTCGCCGTACACCCTCCGGGGAGCGGCGTCGTGGTCACGCTCTCGGACGCCTCGACACTCGTCGCCGTCGGCGTCGGCAGCGGCAGCGAGACCTGGCGGCGGCACATCCCGAACGCCGAGGTGAAGTCGTTCCACGCCGTCGCGGGCGGCGTCGTCGTCTCCGTCGAGGTCTCCGAGACCGCGGATCGCACCACGGATCGCATCGTCTTCCTCGACGCCGAGAGCGGCGCCCCCACATGGTCCGTCGATCTCTCGAAGGACGGCCCTCTCGGCTGGCAGGGCCTGGCGGTCGCCGACGGCACGGTCATCGCGACGATCGTGCGTCCGGACGCCGCACGGCGCGCGGTCGCCATCGCCTTCTCCGCCGCCGACGGCACGGAGCTCTGGCGCACACCGATCGAACTCAGCAAGGGATCGACGGCGCACCCGCACCCCGTGATCTGTCGCGACGTGATCGCCTACGAGGTCAACGAGCGGCTCGGTCGCAAGAAGTACAGATCACGCGTCGTGCTGCTGGATCGCGGCGACGGCTGGGAGGCGGGCGTGATCGCCCATCCCTCGATCGGGGTGCTCTGGCAGCGCGTCGTGTACGACCGGGGCTACATCGCCGTGACGGTTCCCGGACAGCTAGCGGTCTACGGCACGCGGTGAAGGTCACGTTCGTGCCCGCGCCCGTGCCCGCGCCCGTGCCCGCGCCCGCCCGCGCGGAAGCAACGGCCGCGCTCGCGCGTCTATACTCGTGACCACCACGCCACGCTCGAGCATGGGCCGCCGATCCGCCCACCGACGGAGAACCTCGTGATCCCCGACCTGCGCCGCCTCGCCCCCACCGTGCTCCTCACCGGCGCCGCCGCGCTGGGGGTGTGGCCGCTGATCGCCTCGTCCGAGGAAGTCCCGGCCGCCTCCACCGCCTCCAGGTCGCTCGCGACGGCGGCCTCGCGACAGGCGACGACGCGAGCCCTCGATTGGCTCGAGAGCCACCAGCGCCCGGACGGCGCCTGGTACGCCGACGTCGGCTTCAAGCTCAACGACACGTATCACGTCGAGCAGCGCAACATGCCGCACATCGGCGTGTCCGCGCTCTGCGGCACGGCCTTCCTCGCGTCGGGCAGCGTCCCCGGCCGCGGCCGCTACTCGCGCAGTGTCGAGCGCGTGCTCGAGTTCATCCTCGCCAACCAGGCGGACGACGGCTTCATCAGCGCCCACGGCACGCGCATGTACAGCCACGCGTTCGCGACGCTGTTCCTGGCCGAGGTCTTCGGCATGACGCGCGACGAGCGCGTCCGCGACGCACTCGAGAAGGCGGTCGAGTTCACCTACAAGGCGCAGAACCTGCAGGGCGGCTGGCGCTACGTGCCCAATGCCCTGGACTCCGACATGTCCATCACGGTCTGCCAGGTGATGGCGTTGCGCGCCGCGAAGAACAAGGGCATCCGCGTGCCGAAGGAGAACATCGACGCCGCGGTGGACTACGTCCTCCAGTCGGCCGTCACGCAGGACAGCTTCGGCGGCTTCGAGCGGGGCTCGTTCAAGTACCAGTTCCGCTCGACGAACCGCGCCGCGGAGCAGAACACGCGGACGTCGTTCGCGCTCACCGCCGCCGGTCTCACGACGATCTACGGCGCCGGAATCTACAGCGACGGGGACATCGCCCGCTTCATCCGCGAGCGCGACATCACGGCCTACACGCAGCGCGGCAAGCCGCTGCCCTCGCTGGCCACGATGCGCAGCTACGTGCTGCGCCACTACGGCGACTTCGCGTCGCCGCAGTATCGCGATCGGTACTTCTACTTCTACGGCAACTACTACGCGGCGCAGGCCATGTACATCGCCGGCGGCCGCGACTGGGAGACCTATTTCTCACGCCTGCGCGACGACCTCGTGCGCAACCAGTTGGACGACGGTTCCTGGCGCTGCAACGTCGCGTACGACGGCGAGCGCGGCCGCGAGTACCCGCTCTCCACCGCCATCGCCGCCATGCTCCTGCAGATCCCCAACAACTACCTACCCATCTTCCAGCGCTGAACCACGGACCGCCCACCCGGCACGGAGCGCGGCGCGGAGCTGATTCCGCCGGTCGTGGAACCCGCCGCACCGTAGCATCCATGGAATCCAGTTACTCGCGAACCACACTCCGGGATCGGGGTTTCACGGGTTCGTGCCTGCTTCATGCCCCCTCTCGATCAACCCCCATCGGATGCGCCCCCCGCCCGCCCCGCGGGTTCGCCGCCCGCCCGCCCCGCCTGGGGTGATCAGGCGCAGTCCGTGCGTTGCATGGAGCGGCTCGCCGTCGGCGACGAGAGCGCGCTCGAGGAGCTGTACGAGCGATGGTCACGACCGCTCCTGAGCTTCCTCTACGGGATGTGCCACGATCGCGCCCTCTGCGAGGACCTGATGCAGGGCGTCTTCCTCAAGGTCTGGCGCGCGGCCCCCCGCTACCGGCCGCTCGCGAAGTTCTCGACGTGGCTCTTCCAGATCGCGCGCAACCACTGGCTCAACGAGCGCGAGAAGAAGATGCGGCGCATCCGGCCGGTGTCGCTCGACGGCTCGGGCCCGGACGACGACGGGCCTCGTCTCGGCCGCAGCGTGGCCGGCGACGGACCGACGCCCGACGAGCACGCCGTCTCGACGGAACTGGGCGAACACATCGCCGCCGCGGTGCAGCGGCTGCCCGAGAAGCTGCGCGACGTCTGGGTGCTCGGCGCCGCCCAGGGGCTGCCCTACAAGGAGGTCGCGGCGATCCTCGCGATCCCGGTCGGCACCGTGAAGTCGCGCATGTTCCAGGCCGTCCGCACGCTGCGCGAAGAGCTGGAGCCCTACGTCGGCTCGGGCTGACCCGCCGCTGCGGCCCGCCCCCGCCCCCATCCCCATCCCCACGCCCGCGTTGCAGAGTCCACCACGTCCCCGCGTTGCCATGACCCCACGCCACGATCCCACGACGCCCACACCGCCCGACGAGCTCGGCCCGGATCTGCTCGCGCACGTGCGCGGCGAGCTCGACGCTGCGCGCAAGCGTGAGATCGAGGCTCTCCTCGACGCGTCAGCGGAGCTGCGAGCTGAGCGCGACGCGCTCGAGGCCGCCCTCGCGGACTGGTCGCGGGCGGGCGCCGGCGACGTGCCCCGAGCGGAGCGCCGCGTGCTGGAAGAGATCCTCGCGACGATCGCGGACGAGGCCGCGGAGCGCCGCGCGCGAGCCGCCGCTGCGTCCCCCGACGTGGCCGATGCGGCCGACGCCGTCGCGCTGGCCCTCGGCCAGTGCGGCGAGCCCGAGCGCGAGCGCGTCGCACGCCTCGTCGCCGCCGACGCGCAGCTGACCGAGGCCGCCCGTGTGACGCGCCTCCTGGCGACGGCCACGCGCAGTGCGCTGGCCCTCGAGCCGCGCCCCGAGACGCTCCCGGCGCTGCTCGGGCGCATCGCCGAGACCGCACCGACGCCGGTGCAGTTCGACTCACAGGACATCCCGGCGCCGTCGCACGCCACACCCCGCCGCCTGCGTTTTCTGCGCTGGCTGGCTCCCCTGGCCGCCGCCGCCGTCATCGTCATCGCGCTGCAGCCGCCCCACCGCGGCGGTGCGCGCGTGAGCGAGGGCACGGCCTTCGTCCGCACACGCGACGACGGGAGCGGAGCCCGCAGGAACGGCGAGTGGATCGATGCCGCCGACGGCCCGTTCGACTTCGCCTACGGCGACGTCCTGCGCTCGGGCGCCGGCGCCCTGACCGTTCGCGTGGCGTGCGGCGCGAACGGTGACGCCCCCCCTGACGACGGCCCTCTTCCCGCCGGCGCGGCGGAGTTCGTGCTCGAGCCCGGCGCGATGCTCGCCCGCGTGGACGCCGCACACTTCGAGTTGCTCACGGGGCGCGTGCGTGTCACCGCGGAGAAGCTGACCGAGCGGCTCGATCTACGCTCCGGCGCGCTCTACGTCGCCGTGACGGGCACGCGCTTCGACGCCGCGGCCGTGGACGGCCGGCTGTTCGTCATCGTCGAACGCGGCAGTGTCCGCCTCGGCCGTCGCGGGCCGCACGCCGACGCCGTGTCGGTCGAGGCAGGCGAACAGGGCATGGCCTCCGCCGAGCGCCTCGTGCGCGGCCCCCTCGACGGCCGCGTGAACGGCGACGCCTTCCTGACGCCGCGCGCCCTTCTGCGGGGGCCGCGCGGACCGCTCGTGAGCGATGCCCCCCTCGAACTCCGGGCGACGCTGGTCGCCGGTGACGGCGGCCCCGTGACGATCGCCGGATTCGACGCTTCCGTGCCGCTGTTCCTCGTCCGTCTGAAGGGACCGAACGGGCGCGCACACGAGGTCAAGATCCAGGAATCCATGTTGACGACCCCCGCGCCGACGGATTCCGGCTCCGGACGTCGCGACTCCGGATGGGCCGCTGCGGGCTCTGCCGGCGGCGGCGCGTGGCGCCTGTCGGCCGCGCACCCCTACGAACTCGACCTCCGCATCGACGGCCTGGACCTGGAACCGGGACTCTGGGAAGCGCGTCTACGGTACATGTCGTACAGGGCGCGCCCGGCGGCCTCCACGGACGCCGGCGAGCCGGGTTCCGGCATTCCGTGGCTGGGAGCGGTCGAGAGCGCCCCCATCACGTTCGAGGTGACCCCGAAGTGAACGATGATCTGCGTCCAGTGCGCTCCGTGCTTGCGGTGCTGCGCTCCCGCCTGCGCCGCACACGCACGATCCGCGCTGCCGCGATCGTCGCCGCCGGCGCGGCGGTCCTCATCGTCGTCTCCTTCGCCCTCGACCGCTTCCTCGACCTGCCGTGGACGGTGCGCGCGGTGCACCTCGCGCTCGCCATCGGCGGGCTCGGCGCGCTCACCGTGTGGGTGACGCGGCCGCTCCGCGTCCGCGTCGCCGACGAGGACCTCGCCCAGGCGCTCGAGGACGTCGTCCCCGAGCTCGGCGATCGCGTGGCCTCGGCGCTCGACTTCGAGCGCCGCCTGGACGACCCACACGAGCGTGAGTCGCGCACGATGATGCGCGCGGTCGTCCGCCAGGCCGCGGCGTTCGCGGCCCAGATCCGCCCGGCCACGCTGATCGACGGCCGGCCGGCGAAGCGCGCGGCCGCCGCGGCGTTCGCCGCCGCCACGCTGCTCGTGGTCGTCGCCGCCGCGGCGCCGACGGAGTTCGCGCTCTGGGTGCGCCGCGGGCTGCTGCTCGCCGACGTCGAGTGGCCGCGACGCACGGCCATCCGTGTGCTCGATTTCCCGCCCGACGAGGCGCGCATCATCACGCACGGAGATGACCTCCAGATCGTCGCCGAGGTGACCGGCAAACGCCCGCGCGAGCTGCGTCTGCACTACGAGGCGCTCGAGTACGTGGACGCCGCGAGCGAGCCGGTCGTGACCGAGACCGACACCCGCCGCATGTTCCCGATCGAGGACGAGAACGGCGCCACCGGCCGCTACACGTTCCAGTTTCGTGCGATCTCGACGTCCTTCCGGTTCTGGGTGACGGGCGGTGATGACAACGACCGCGACCCCGTCTACGGCGTTCGTTCGCTCGTCCCGCCGCGCGTGGCCTCCATCACCGGGCGCGTCACCTATCCCGCCTACTCGGCGCTCCTGCCGGCCACCGTGCGCGAGGCCAGCTTCGACGTCCTCGCCGGATCCCGCGTCGAGCTGAAGCTGCGCACGAACATGCCGCTCGCGTCCGCCCGGCTCGTCCACGAGGACGGCGCCACCCAGGAGGTCCTCCCCACGGGCGCCGGCGATGAACTCGCGCTGGAGTTCACGCCGTTCGATCTGGTCTCGTTCCATCTCGAGCTGACGGCGGCGTCGGGACAGCGCAACCGCAAGGACGACGACCGCTTCCTGATCCGCGCCGTCCCCGATCGCGCCCCCGAGGTGCGCGTGCTGTTCCCGCTCGGCCGGCTGTACCGCACGCCGCAGGGGTTCGTGCCCGTGAAGGCCCTGGTACGCGACGACTTCGGCGTGGCCGCAGCGGCGATCGACGTCGAGAGCGACGATGCCGTCCTCCTGCAGGCGCCCCTCTACCCGCCGGCCGCAGCCGCGGACACCGCTCCGGGCGGCGCCGCGGCAGGGGACGCCAACACCTCCAAGCGCGTCGATCTCCACCACTCCCTCGAGCTGGCCGCGCTGTCGGCGGGCGACGCCCCCGCGGCGCGCCCCGGCGAGGTGCTGCACGTACTTGTGCGCGCCACCGACAACGACGGCCAGGAGACCACCGCGCCGGAGGTGACGATCGAGGTCCTCTCACCGGAGGATCTCGAACGCCGCCTCGCGCAGCGGCAGGTGGGCCTGCGCGATCAGCTCACGCAGCTCCGCGCCCATCAGCGGCGCACTCTCGACGGCATCCGTGCGCTCGCCGCCGACGCGCGCGAACGCGCGGACGCGGCGGCACGTGATCGCGGACGCGATCTGCAGGTGGATCAGGGCCGCGTCTCCAGCGAGATCGAGCAGTTCCTGCGCGGCATCCACCGCGTCTTCGACGCCTACGTGATGAACCGCCTCGGCAGCGCGCCCACGATCGATCGCCTCCTGCCGCTGTACGACGAGGCGCTGCGGCAGCCGATCGAGGACGGCGGCGAGGTCTTCTCCCGCACGCTCTATGAGAAGATCGTCGCCGCCAAGCGCGAGAAGCTGCTCTACGACCCCGAGATCCTCGGCACGCTGCTCGAGATCATGGACATCGGCGATCGCTGCGGGCGCGAGCTGTCGCCCGGCATCTACGACGTCCTGCGAAGCTGGTCGGACGGCGACGACGCACGCACGGCGCTGCTGGACGAGGCCGAGAGCCGCGCCGAGGACCTCGCCGCCGCGCTGCGCGAGATCGACCGTCGCATGGATCGCTGGGAAGACCTCAACGAGATCATCGAGCTCGCGCGCCAGATCCAGATTCGGGAGCGGCAGATCGCCCAGCCCGTCGATCCCGGTCGCGCCGACGACACGAGAGGACGCTGACCGCCGCAGGTCAGGAGGTGGACATGACGAAGCTGAAGCACCGGGCGCGCCGCCTCGCTGCGGGCGCGATCGCCGTGGGCCTGGCGGCGACGCTCTTCGGCGCCACGCTCCTCACCGCGGGCCTCACGCCGGGGGCGCGCGCGCAGGACGCCGACGACATCGCGCTGACCCGCTCCGGCGACCAGCAGTCCAACCTGCAGCAGTTCCAGGATCTGATGGTGCGCATGCGCACCTTCGCGACGCGTCTCCGCGAGGCCGGGTTCGACGAGAAGGCGGACCTCGTGGACGCCGCGATCAAGCACGCCGACGAGGCCCAGATCGCCACGTCGATGGAGACCGTCCGCGAGCTGTTCCGGGACAAGAAGTTCCAGCGTGGCGCCGACCTCGCAGGCAGCGTGCAGAGCGATCTCGAGGATCTCGTCGCGATCCTCGAGAAGCGCAACACACTCGAGGACCTCGACCGCAAGCGGCGTGAGATCGCCGCGTCGCGCGAGGCCATCGCCGCCGCGCTCGAGGAGCAACGCCGCCTGCGCGAGCAGGTCGAGAAGGCCGGGGAGCGGTCGGCAGCGGATCCGCGCCTGCAGGACGTGGACCGCGCAATCGAGGAGCTGGCGCGGGATCAGGCCGCCCTGGACGCCCAGATCGGCCGCGAGGCGGCCGACGCGCGCCGCAACGCCGAGCGCAACCGCGAGCGACTCGCGGCGATGGCCGCCGAGCAGCGCGAGATCGCCGCCGAGGGCGAGCGCAACGACGGCTCGACGCGCCCCGACCTCGCCGACATCGCCGCGCGCGCCGGGCGCCTGGCCGACGAACAGAAGGGCGAGCGCGAGGCTCTCGACGCGCTGCGCGACACCGAGGAGGCCTGGCGGCGGCTGTCCGATCTCGCGCAACGCGCGAAGGAGCAGAGCACGCAGATCGCGTCGCTCGCGGGCGACGATCTGCGCCAGAGCCGCACCACCGCGGAGTCCGCCCGCCGCGCCGCCGACGAGCTGCGGCGCACGGACCCCTCCCGTGAAGGCGCCGCGGACGACGCCGAGAAGCAGGCCGCGCGCCTCACGAAGGCGGCCCAGGACCTCCGTGACCAGCGCGCCGAGGCCGAGGCCGCCGGACGCGACGACCGCGCCGCGGAGCTGGCGGCGGCGGCGCAGAGGGCCGAGCAGGCCGCCGCGAAGGCCCGCGAAGCGGCCGGCGGCGCCCGGCGCGCCGCGGACGCGCGCGCGAAGGGCGATCGCGATGCCGCGCGCAACGCCCAGGCCGCTGCCGAGGATGCGCGCGATCGCGCCGTGGACGCCGCGGCGGAGCTCGAACGGAGCGCCGCCGAGGCCACCGCCGCGGAGCAGGCGCGCGAGTCGGCCGAGAAGCAGAGGCAGGCGGCCGGCGAAGCCGCCGCGGTCGCGAGCGCGCTGCGCGCAGCGGCGCCGCAGCTCACCCCCGACGCCGCGCAGGACGCGGCGGCGAAGGCGTCCGACGCCGCCACCGAGGCCGCCGGTGCCCTCGATCGGTCGCAGCGCGCACTGCGCAGCGGTGATGCCGGCGAAGCGCGGCGCCAGGCCGACGATGCCCTCGCGGCGCTCGAGCGCGCCGCCGAGGAGGCACGCCGCGGGCTCGAGGCCATGCGTCGGGAAGCTGCCGCGGAGACTGCGGAGCGCCAGGAGCAGATCGCTGCGGCGGCCGCCGACCTCGCACGAGACGCCGAACGCGCCGCGGCCACCGAGACCGGCCTCAGCGCCGAGCGCCAGGCCGCCGCGCAGCGCGGTGCCCGCGAGGCGCAACGCGCGGCCGAGTCGGCGCGCGAGGCCGCGGACGCCGCGAAGCGCAGCGCCGAGACGCCGGCCGCGCAGGGCGCCGACGCCGCCGAGAGGGTCTCCGCCCGCGAGGCCGCCGACGCCGCCGCGCAGGCCGAGGCCGCGTTGCGGCGCGCCCGGGACGGGATGGCCGAGGCCTCGGGCCAGGCCGGTGTCGCGCGCGCCATGGAGGCGCCGCAGCAATCCGTCGAACAGCGGGCCGAGCGCGTCGCCGAACGCCTCCCGGACGGGGCGGCCAAGGACGCACTCGACGACGCGATCGCGAAGATGCGCGAAGCGCGCGAGCGCGCGGCCGAGGCCTCGCCACAGGACGCCGCGGACGCTGCGCGGCAGGCGGCCGACGCCCTCGACCGTGCCGCGGCGGCCGAGGCCGCACGGCGCGCCGACGCCGAACGGCGCGAGGTCGAAGCGGCGAAGGCGCTGGAGGAGAAGCAGCGCGACCTCGAGCAGCGCGCCCGCGACCTCGAAGAGAAACTGAGCAGGCGCGCCGACGAGATGAACGCCGCGGGCGACGCCGCAGCCGGGCAGCGCGCACAACGCGCGGCGCAAGCCACCGGGCGTGCCGCGGGCGAGATGAAGGACGCCGCGGACCAGAGTCGGGTAGGCAGTCCCCAGGACGCGGCGGGCAGGCGTCAGAACGCCCAGCGCGAGCTCGAAGCGGCGCGCGAGGCGCTGCGCAACCCCGAGCTCGAGGAGCAGACACGCGAGAAGCTGCGCAAGATCAAGGAGGAGCAGGACGCCCTGAAGCAGAAGACCGAGGAGCTCGCGGAGAAGATGCGCGAGGGCGCTTCGAGCTCAGGCGCGCCGAGCGTCCAGAGCGCGAGCGGCGAGATGGAGGATGCCGGGCAGCGCATGGACGAGGGCGACGCCGACGAGGCGCAGAGCGAGCAGGAGAACGCCGAGCGCTACCTGGAGCTCGCCGACGAGGCGCTCGCCGAGGAGCAACAGCGCTACTAGCAGCTCCAAGCCGAGGAGGTGCTCTATCGCATCGCGACCGAGCTGGCGAAGATCCAGACGGCGCAGGAGGGGCTCCTCGAACGCTCCGCCGCCATGTGGGAGCAGCGCTGCCCGGAAGACAGCTTCGCCCGCCACCAGCGCGTGCGCATGCGCAAGCTGTCGGCCGAGCAGGAGATCGTCTCGTCGCAGCTCGATCCGATCGTCACGGCCATCGAAGAGGAGGGCTCGGCGGTGTTCGGACCGGTGCTGCGAGGCATCAAGGATGACATGACCGAGGTCGCGCAGCTCCTACGCAAGTACGAGCCGGGGGAGTTCT
>JAJRVY010000158.1 GCA_024277065.1 Planctomycetota bacterium | reverse complement strand
TTGCTGGCGCGCGAGTTGTGCGCAGTATCGCCGGGCAGCGCCGGATCGCACTCGCTGCGGACGACGTTCTGTCACCCTCTGCCAGGAGCCATCACAACTCGCGTGACGTTGTCCGCGGGACTACTCCGACAGGCTGCTAGAATGGCAACTGTTACGTCCGCGACGCATCCGGCAGGGAGATCCCGCTCACGCAGGACTGGACGAAGACGTAGCGGGGCGCGCATCGTCTCGCGAACGGGCCGTCCCTTCGCGTTCCGCGGCGCCGAGTCCACGATCGACAGCGCCGCCCGGCGGCTGCGGCGCGCCACGGTTTCCTGCATTCCGTGCTAATGCCACGCGCGGCGAATCCCGACGTTCGAAATGGGATCGGATCGGCGCACGGCAGCGGAGAGCGACACGTGAGACGCAGGGAATCAGGGTCCACGCTCATCTGGGCGCTCGTCGCGTTCATCGTCGTCGGCGGCGTCGTGATCGCCGGGACGCAGACCCTGCGCGCCACGTCGCGGCAGGTGGAGATCACGTTCCGCACCGAGGCCCAGGCGCTGGACGTCGCGCGTGCCGGCATCATCGACGCGTTCGCCTGGTTCCGCCGCCAGACGAGTCAGCCCGTGGCGACGTTCGCGCCGAGCCTCGATCTCTCCGCGAGCCCACCGATCAACGAGACCGACGATCCGTCGATCGGGCTCGTGCGCGATTTCGAGATATCACCGGGCTACCGCGCACGGTACGAGGTGCGGCGCTACGTGGATCTCGACGCCAATGGCGCCATAGATCCGGGCGAAGGCGTCGCGGACCTGACGGACCTGCGCCAGCTCTCCGGCGCGGGTGTGGTCTGGAAGGTCGAGTCGCGCGGCTTCGTCTACCGCCAGATCGACTCGTCCGTCGCCTGGGACCAGGATCCGAACTACCGCGTCGCCGGCGCCATCGCCAGTTCTGAGATCCGGCAGCTCGCCGTCGTCCCGCCGGGCGAGGCGGCCATCTGTTGCAACACGGGGTCCGGCGTCACGACGGGGTCGAAGAGCCGCCTCATCGCCACGGGCGCGACGGCAATCGTGCACGCCGAGACGACGGGCACGCCGAACACCTCCGGCGCCGAGATCGCCGCCGATCAGACGAGCGCCGGCATCCCGGACTACGACGCGAGCTGGAACGCCGTCTTCGGCGCCACGCCCGGCGAGCTGCGCGAGATGGCGACCCTGCGTCTCGAGGCGGGGGCCAGCATCCCGTCGCCGCTCCCGGACCTCGCGTTCGTGTTCGCCGAGGGCGACATCACGGTCACGTCCGCCGCGCCGCTGCAGGGCACGGGGCTGATCGTCGTCGATGGCGATCTGACGCTGGAGGCCGGCAACAACTCGTACTTCACCGGGATCATCTACGTGACCGGCAACTACGTGCAACGCGCACCGTCGCTCGTACGCGGCACGGTGATCGTCCTCGGTACGGCGGAGGTCCGCGGCTCGGGTGACATCGCCGAGCTGGTGTTCGAGGCCGACGTCACCAATCTCATCAACGGCGAGATCGGCCCCTACCGCCTGTCGCGCGGGCTGCGCCGGCTCGACACGAGCGCCGTCGGCGGCGCGACACAGGCACAGGTGGCAGAATGAGACACTCACACGGCACATCGCGCCGCGGCTTCTCGCTCGTTGACGTGCTGGTCGGGCTGACGCTCGCCGCCATCGTCGCCCTCGTCGCGGCGTCGTACATCGGCAGCGCCGTGCAGTACGCGACGCGCAACGCCGACCACGTGTTCGGCTTCGCCAAGGCGCAGGCGCTGCTCGAGGAGATCCGCGCCGTCGCCGAGTCCGGCGACACCACTGATGCCTCGGAGCTCGATCGCTTCGACGACGGCTCCGGTCACGAGTTCACGCTGACGCTGCAGACCAAGCCCTCCTCGACCGAGCTCGTCGATCCCGACGCTCCCGCGTCCGGCAACCACACCGAGGGCACGGACTGGGCCTACGCGCGACGCATCACGGTCAAGCCGTTCGCGGGGCTCGACACGCGCGATCTGCGCGTCGTCACCGTCCGTATCTTCCGCTACGACCCCGACGATCAGCCGGGGACCGAGGTCGCGAACATCTCGACGGTCGTGCGCACGCTCTCCGACAGGTTCCCGCCGTCCCAGGTGTTCGACGTCTACCTCATCGCGCTCGAGAACGTCCCGGGTTGGTGGGTCAACCTCGGGAGTCTCAAGCCGTTCGTGCAGGCGTCGCTGCGCGACGTAATGGCGCGCAACCCCGGGCTGGAACTGCGCACGCACTGGATCACCAAGTCGGGCTACGGCCGCAATCCGCAGTACACGCCGTACTTCAACGAGGCCGCCGACTCGCGCTCCCCCATCCCGTTCGCCTACTTCTACCCGGGGCGCATGCCGGCCGGCAGCGCGGCAGAACACTACTACGTGGCGGAGCGGGTCGCCGCCCGCGCGAACGTCGATGGGCTGGTCGTGAACGGCTACGACGCCACCGAGAACGCGCTGCCCTACACCCTCGCGGACCAGTTCAACCACGTCATGCGCCTGCCGGACGAGGAGGCGCTCTTCGACGCGCGTGTCGCCGAGGGCCTCGAGGATCCCGACGTTCCCACGTGGAGGCTCTTCCTCGAGCGGCTGAACAGCGATCCGGCGCGTTACCGCAACGCCATCATCGTCAATCTGCACGGCGAGCTGCTGCCGATGCCCGCCCTGCGCAACTACAGCGACGCGGCGCGGGAACCCGTCGCCCATCCCGGCGTGCGCGTCGTCACGCACCCCGAGAAGATCCGCTTCACGCGCGACGATGCCGTGCCCGCGAACAGCGACGACGTGCGCTTCCGGGTCTATACGTACTCCATGGATCCGGCGTCATCCGACGCGCTGCTCGACGTTCCGGTGATCATCGAGATCCCGGGCTTCGACCTCGATGACAACGTCAACGGCCTGACGGCAGGCAGCCCCACACTCATCGTGGGGCGCATCACGGGAGGCCTCGACCTGGACCCGGTCGATGGCAACGACGACCCGTACCAGCCACTCGGCGTCGCCCCCGTCGTCGTCGGCACGGGGCCGCACGTCACGAGCTACCCGGGCGAGATGTACGCCCGCGTGTATACGGTGCCCGCCAACGGCGCCCGCCCGGTGACGACGGTGATCGAGCTCCACGGATCGCCGCTCATCGCCCCGATGGTGAACCTCGGAGGTCTGCGCACGAGCTCGCGGCTGTACGGCATGGAGTACATCCCGTCCAGCACCGAGGCGGCGAACGACTTCTCGGTGAACCTCGCCTCGAACGGCCTCGGACCCAAGAACACCGCGCGCTGGGTCGTCACCATCCCACGCGAAATGCTCGGCACGGCCGACCGCCGCATCACAGCCGTGACACGCATCGGCAGCGGCAGTGGAGGCGACTTCCGCGAGGACGACGCCGTCTTCAATACGGGCGTCATGTACCCCCCCGCCTCGCGCTCCGAGCCGGAGAACATCTCACGCACGTACACGTGGTTCGCCGATTCACCGGAGGCGGTCCCGTTCACCGAGCGCTACCAGTTCCAAGGCGATCCGCGGCACTCTCCGTACGCCGATCTCAAGGACGGGGGCTCGTCGTTCCCCAACGGCTACAATTGGTACTTCGACGACTTCCAGTCGTCTGCCGGGAATGCGATGTCGAACTGGCCCGGCTTCAGCGCCGGCCGCATCAAGAACAACGGCAACGTCAGCGACGATGGTTGGGAAGGCCGCGTCGAGATCGACGTGCCACGCTTCTTCCAGCTCCTGCGCGGTGGACTCGTCGCCAGCGAGACGCTGTACACGTCGATGACCGGGTGGTCGTACTACTACATGGGCATCGGCAACGAGATCGGCTACGACTCCGCGAACGGCTTCCCCAGCAGCATCCCGGTCGCCGGCGATCCGTTCGGCGCGCCCGGCGCCACGGGCTACGAGCAGACGATCACGAGCGCCTCGGCGACGTGGGGCTCGGGTGTCAAGTACGTGCGCTCGACGGCCGGAGGAGACTACTGGTGGAGCATCCCGTGGCTCGGCGAGCTCTACCCCGACTCCGCGTACGTCAGTTCCTGGCGCGTGCCGCGCTACGAGTACTCCGACACGCTGCCGCTGCCGGACCCACTGCCGGCCGCCCACGGCAATCTGCCGGCGGGCAACGCCACGGGCGAGTTCTACCGCGACCGCCGCCAGGACATGACGCCGCGGCTGCCGTTCGGCACGGTACTCCGCCCTGCGCAGCGGCGCACGCAACGCGAAGGGTGCACGTCGTTCTTCAACACGGGCACCAGCAGCGCAACGTTCCACCACAAGGGCAGGAGCAACCAGACAGGGGATCTGACGGCCGTCGGCGCCGAGGTGGCGCAGGACTTCCGCATCCCGCTCCCGACCACGACGCTCGTCAGCCGGCCGTTCCTCACGGCGACGAACGGCGACGGTGGCGTGGGCGACGAGTTCGGCTACAACTCCGACTACCCGAAGTTCACGCTCACCCAGCGCGACGTGTACTACGACCACTCGTCCGGTGCCACGGGCTCGGCGCTGATCGAGGTCATCGATCCGGCGGGCACCAGCTCCGGCTACCAGCTCGTCCACGGCATCGACCGCACACTCGAGTCCGGCTCGGCGTTCATCGCCCGTTACTCGATCGCCACACTGATCCACGGGTACTTCCGCGCGAGCGATCCCGGTCTCACGCGGCCGATGGGACTCCTGCCGCGGATCGACATCCGCGACCCGACGGCGGTGTCCGATCTCGCGAACCCGAGCACGATCAGCGTGATGTGGCGCACCGAGTGGCTGCGCTGGTACGGCATCGACTACAGCCGCACGCAGTCCACGCTCCCCTCGGAGCCCGAGAGCACGCTCGAGTACCGCCTGCTCTACAGCCCGGACAGCGGGAACACGTGGCGCCACATGGTGGACAACTCCATCGCGACCGCGGGCAGCCGGCCGTCGAACTCGTCGCTCCTGCTCGCCGACGCCAATTCCGGGGCGAACGAGACCTACACGTGGAGCACGCCGGCCGGGCTGCTGCCCGAGGGCTCCTACCTCATCCGTGTCGAGGCCTGGCGCATCGGGGCCTCGCTCCACCTCAGCTACCACCAGGAACGGATCTTCATCAACCGATGACACACGCGTCCCCCACCTGCCGGCCCGTGCGATCCCTCGCGCGCCCCCACGCCCGCTCCCGGCGGCGCGGACACACGCTCGTCGAACTCTCGGTCGCCGTGGCCCTCTCCGTAGGGCTCGCCATCGGCCTCGCCGAGACCGTGGGGCGCGCCATCAGCGCCCACCGCCAGATCCTCGTCCAGGACGTCGGCACGCGGCTGCACCAGCGCACGCTCGGCGACATTCGCCGCGCGGCGTTCTCCGCCATCCGCGTCCTCGGCTACGACGGCACGGGCGGCGCCTACCTCGACGCGATCGAGAAGGGCGCCCTGACGCTGCTGCCCGGTTCACGCCTGCCCGTCCTCGACACGAGCGGCCGCCTCGCCGAGGACATCGTGGAGCGCAAGACGGGCAACGCTCTGCTGTTCGTCGTCGAGGAGCAGCCGCTCGACCTGACGCCGGTGGCGACCACCTACCGCCTCGACGTCGTGCGTTTCGTCGCGTTCTACCTCACGCGCGTGAACGAGAAGGTCATCGCCGACCAGGGCGATCGTATCGATCTCGTGCAATTCACGAGCATGCCCTACGTGCTGCTCGCCGGCGTCGATGCCGTCACCGACACTGCGGAGCAGGACGCGCTCCTCGACGAGTTGGTGACCCTGGGCTATGACCGGCTCATCACGCTCGACGTCGCGCTGAACGTGGCCTTCCACGACATCGACGCCGCAGGCACGGTCGCCAGCAGCCCCACGACGTCGCCGGTCATCGCCGCCTCGACCAGGCACCCCCCGCGGCGGCTGTTGCGCCGACGGCAGATGAGCGTCGCCGAGAACGGCGCCGCCATCGGCGTGCCCCGCTTCGCCCTCCCGGACACGAATGCGCTGCAGTACCCCTCGGGGCTCGAGGTGAAGGTCGCCGGTCCCTGGGCGGCGCGCCGCGTACTCATCCGCCTGGCGCTGGTCACGGGCGCGGCGGGAAGCCTCGACATCGCGACGGACATCACGAAGGTGTTCACCGTCGGCGCTCGCTGACGCCGCGCACAAGCGCACCGGGCTGCGCCGCGGACGATCGTCCCCCCCGGGTACGACTCCCCCCCCCCAGGACTGCCGCAGTCTGCCGCAGTCTCCCACAACGCCCGTGGCGTATCGCCACACGGCACGTAACTCGTTGCCTGGCGCCGGCTTGCACGCCTGAACGGAGTCTGCGCGGCAGCCGACCGTGGCGCTCCACCACACCCGGGGCCGCTGTGCGCCGCCGCGAGCAGGTGACGTAACCGCCTACTGCGCCACGACTTGCGCGCACGCAGGGCGGCGCCGGAAGCGTGCGGCACACCCGTTGCGCTCCTCCTCGCGTTCGAACTCGAAGCGAGAGCCAACTCGAGTCGAACGGCGACCCGATGCGAAAGCCAACCCCGGCTCGAAAGCCAGCCCCGGCTCGAAAGGAGGTGCGACCATGACCGTGACTCTGGCGCTCCTGACATTCCTGTTCTTCGTGACGCTCGACTACGTGCTGCACGTGCGGAAGGCGAGGCAGGCAGACACCGCGTCCGCGCCGCTGCCTGTTACCGAGCCCGCGGTGGTCCGCGAACCCGTCTACGTGGCCGGCTACGAGTTGCCGGACGGGCTCCACTACCACCGCGGACACACGTGGGCGCGGGCGATCGCGCCGGACACGGCGGTCGTCGGCATCGACGACTTCGCGCGGCACCTGGTCGGTGACGTGACGAAGGTGAAGGCTCCCCGCATGGGGAGCTGGCTGCGGCAAGGCGCCAAGGGTGGGGCGCTCCGCAGCAGCGGCGGTCGCGAGACCGACCTGATCGCACCCATCGAGGGCGAGGTCGTCGATGTCAACACCGAGGCCCGGCGCGACCCGGGCGCGATCAACGAGGACCCCTACGGCCGCGGGTGGCTCTACAAGGTGCGCTCCGCCAACATGGCGGCGAACCTGCGGAACCTCCTCGACGGCAGCACGGCGCGTCGCTGGACCGAGGACGCGCGGGAGCAGCTCGAGCTGCGCCTCATGGCGCTATCGGGCAGTGTGCTCCAGGACGGTGGCGAGCCGGCGCCTGATTACGCCGATCGCCTGGACCCCGAAGAGTGGCAGAGCCTTTCACGGTCGTTCCTCCTGCTGGAGGGGACCTGCTGAAGTGAGCGGACGGGGCCCGCGGCGGCCGCCGTGGGCCCTTCCGATGAGGAGGCATCATGAGCAAGCGTCCGATGGCCATTCTCTTTGACATGACGGTCTGCGCGGGCTGCAACGCCTGCGTCGAGGCATGTCGCGAGGGCCACGGCTTTTCTGACGGCAAGGACGAGATCCACGAGCTGGCGGCCGACGCCTACTGCTCCCTGAACGAGAAGGAGGACTACAGCTACCGCAACCTCTGCCGGCACTGCATCGCACCGTCCTGCGCGAGCGTGTGCCCCGTCGGGGCACTGGAGAAACGCCCCGAGGGCCCGGTCAGCTACGACGCGGGCAAGTGCATGGGCTGCCGCTACTGCGTGACGGCCTGCCCGTTCAGCATCCCACGCTACGAGTGGGACAATCCGATCCCGGCCGTGCGCAAGTGCGACATGTGCTGGGACCACGTGGAGCAGGGAGGGATCCCGCGCTGCGCCGAGGCCTGCCGCTACGACGCGACCCTCTTCGGCCCGCGCGACGAGATGCTCGCCGAGGCCTGGTCACGCATCGAGGAGGACCCTGACGAGTACTACGCGCACGTCTACGGCGAGCACGAGGTGGGCGGCACGTCAGTGCTGTTCCTGACGCCCTTCCCACTCGAGGAGCTGGGCTTCCAGAAGCGGCTCGGAAACGAATCGCTGCCGCGGCTGACGTGGGACGTGCTCGACAAGATCCCGGGTTTCGCCGTCACGGCGGCCGCCGGCCTCATGGCCCTCGGCTGGATCATCCGGCGGCGTGACGAGGTCGGCGAACTCGAGGCGCGCATCCGCACCGACCGCGTCACAGCAAACAGCAAGGAGGTGCGCCATGACGACCGCCGCTAGGCCGCTCCGACTCTCCGTCTGGCGCGGCGTCTTCTACGCCTTGATGGCGCTCGGCATCGTACTCACCTACATCCGCTTCACCCAGGGCCTCGGCGCGGTCTCGAACATGTCGGACCGCTACCCGTGGGGCCTGTGGATCGGGTTCGATCTGCTCTGTGGCGTGGGCCTCGCCGCCGGCGGCTTCGTCGTGACCGCGGCGGTCTACATCTTCGATCTCGAGCGTTTCAAGCCGATCGTACGGCCGGCCATCCTGACCGCATTCCTCGGATACCTGCTGGTCTGTCTGGCGCTCGTCTTCGACCTCGGCAGACCGTGGAACATCTGGCATCCGCTGATCATGTGGAACCCGCAGTCGGTGATGTTCGAGGTCGCGTGGTGCGTGATGCTCTATTCGACGGTGCTGACGCTCGAGTTCTCGGGCATGGTCTTCGAGCGGCTTGGATGGACGAAGCTGGTCAGGTACCAGCACGCCCTGACGTTCCCGCTCGTCATCGTCGGCGTGGTGCTCTCGACGCTGCACCAGTCATCCCTCGGCACCGTCTACCTGATCGTGCCCGGGAAGCTGCACGCACTCTGGTACACGCCGCTGCTGCCGGTGATCTTCTTCGTGTCGGCGGTGACGGTCGGCCTCGCGATGGTGATCGTCGAGTCGCGTCTCTCGTCGCGAGCGCTCGGCCGGCAGCTCGAGATGCCCCTGCTCTCGAGCGTCGGGCACATCCTCTCCGGACTCCTGATCCTGCTCGTGGGCCTGCGCTTCTTCGACTTCTGGAACTGCGGTCAGCTCGCGACGCTGTTCGACTTCTCGTACGAGTCGCGACTGGCGCTCCTCGAACTGGGACCGCTGCTGATCCTGCCGATGTTCCTGCTGGCCTCGCCACGCGTGCGCAACAACACGCGCTGGCTCTACGGGGCGGCTCTGCTGGTCGTCGCCGGCTTCATCGTCAATCGCCTGAACGTCGCGATCACGGCCTTCGAGAGCGCCACCGGCGGCCACTACGTCCCGTCGTTCGCGGAGGTCGGCATCACGCTGTTCATCGTAGCTCTGGGCTTTGGCGCCTTCACCTTGGCGGCGAAGCACCTGCCGGTCTATCCGGACGAGGAGAAGGAGGAAGCCTCCTCAGCGGTGGTCACGCCACCGACCGCGCATGCGGAGGCGCCCAATCAACGCCGTCGCATCGCAATCCCGACCTCCTGACCCTCGTGGCAAGGCCCCTCGGATGCTCGCATTCGGGGGGCCGACGCGATTCCCCTGGAGAGGGCGCCGGACACGACCGGGGTCACGCGCGAAGCGTCGGAGGCGCTCTAGAATCAACGACATGGACGCGCCGAAGCCATCCGCCGGCGGGCCGTTCACGCGTCGCCTCGCGCTGCGTGTGGGAGGCGCACTCTGTCTGGGTGCCACGGCCGTCCTGGCGGCCGCCGCGTGGTGGAACGTCGGCCTGCAACGAGAGCACATGACGGGCGTCCTGACGACGAGCGCCGTGCACAGCGCCGATCTCGTGCGCTACGCCACGCGCGACGCCATGCTCGAGAACCGGCGCGACAGCCTGCGACGACTCCTCGCCGAGCTCAGTGAGTCTCCGGACATCGAGTGCATCCGTATCTTCGACAAGACCGGGCGCGTGCACTACTCGACGCGGCCCGAGGAGGTCGGCCGCAAGGTGGACCACCAGGCCGAGCAGTGCGTGGTGTGCCACAGGGCGGACTGGACACTCGACGTGCTCAGCCCCGAGCGCCGCGTGCGCCAGTTCCGCAACGGCGAGCGCCAGGTCCTGGCCGTCACGACGCCCATCCCGAACGAGCCCGCCTGCTCTGCGGCGCCGTGCCACGTGCATGCCCCCGAGCGCAAGGTGCTGGGCGTGCTCGACGTGCAGATGGACCTCGCCCCGGTCGAGCACCACGTCGCCGCCTCCGAGCGGCAGATGGCGCTCGGTCTCTCGATCACGACGCTCGCGCTCGTGGCGCTGTCGGCGTGGATCCTCTGGCGCCTCGTGATCTCGCGCGTGCAGCGCCTCACCGCGGTCACGAGACGCGTCGCCGCCGGCGACCTCACGGCCCGTGCGCCCGTCACGTCACGCGATGAAATCGGCGAGTTCACGCAGACGTGGAACGACACCGTCGCCGAGCTCGAGGTCGCACGCGAAGCGCTCGACGAACTCGTTGCGACGCTCGAACTGCGCATCGCGGAGAAGACGCGGGAGCTGACCGAGGCACACGAGCAGATGCTCGAGGTCGAGAAGATGGCGTCTCTGGGCAAGCTCGCCGCCGTCGTGGCGCACGAGGTCAACAACCCGCTGGCCGGCATCGCAACGTACGCGAGGCTCCTGCGCCGCCGCGCGGCGCGCGCCGCAGGGGCCGACCCGGGCGACGACGCGCGCGACGAGACAATGCGCATTCTGGAACTGGTCGAGTCGGAGGCCGCCCGCTGCGGCGAGATCGTGCGCAACCTGCTCCTGTTCAGTCGCACGCCGGGGCGGCACTTCGCCGCGGCGGACCTGCGCACGCTGCTCGAGCGCTGCGCCCTCCTCTTCCACCACCAGGCGGACCTGAGCGAAGTGTCGGTGACGCTCGACATCGCCGCTGACCTGCCGGTCATCGTCTGTGACGCATCGCAGATCCAGCAGTTGATCCTGGCCCTGTCCATGAACGCCATCGAGGCCATGGGCAGCGGCGGGCGGCTCGTGCTCTCGGCCGCCCCGGGCGTCGATGACACCGTCGTGCTGTCGGTCACCGACTCGGGACCCGGCATCGCCGAGTGCGATCTGCCGCACGTGTTCGAGCCCTTCTACACGACGAAGCCCGAGGGCAAGGGCGTCGGGCTCGGCCTCGCCGTCGTCTACGGCATCGCGCGACGCCACGGCGGCACGGTCGGTGTGACGTCGCGCGAGGGAGAGGGCACGACGTTCACCGTCCGGCTGCCCCGCAATCCACCGCAGCCCGCCCCCGGCGGGCCACAACTCCTCGAGGGAGTCATCTCATGACCACGGCTGCACGTGACACGACCTCCGTTCTCATCGTGGACGACGAGCGCATCGTCCGCGAGTCGCTTGGAAGCTGGTTCCGCGACGACGGCTACGACGTTGCGACGGCGGACGGCGGGCGCATGGCGCTGCGGCTGGCCGCCGAGCGCCCGTTCGACGTCGCCCTGCTCGACATCAAGATGCCCGGCATGGACGGGCTGGATCTGCAGCGCCGCCTGGCCGGCGTCGCGCCGGACACCGCCGTCATCATCATGACGGCGTACGCATCCGTCGAGACGGCCGTCAACGCGCTGAAGTCCGGGGCCTACGACTACATCGTCAAGCCCTTCGACCCCGACGAGCTGTCGCAGCTCGTGCGGCGCGCGACGGAGCATCGCCGGCTGCGCGTCGAGGCGAGCGCCGTCGGCAAGGAGAACCCGCACGACTTCATCATCGGCGAGTCCCCCGCAATGCGCCGCGTCGTCGCGCTGATCGAGAGCGTCGCGCCGACGGACGCGACCGTGCTGATCCAGGGCGAGTCCGGAACGGGCAAGGAACTCGTCGCCAAGGCGACGCACGCGGCCTCGCCACGCTGCTTCAACCCGTTCGTCGCCGTGCATTGCGGCGCCCTCGCCGAGGGACTCCTCGAGAGCGAGCTCTTCGGCCACGAGAAGGGCGCCTTCACGGGCGCCTCCGGGCGCCACAAGGGCAAGTTCGAGCAGGCCCAGGGCGGCACCATCTTCCTCGATGAGATCGGTGACGTCAGCCCCAAGGTGCAGGTTGAGCTGCTCCGCGTGCTGGAGGAGAAGTGCGTCACGCGCGTCGGCGGCAGCGAGGACGTGAAGGTGGACTTCCGCGTCGTCGCCGCCACCAACCGCGATCTCCGCGAGGCGATCGCGAGCGGCACGTTCCGCGAGGATCTCTACTACCGGCTCAACGTCGTCACGATCGATCTGCCGCCACTCCGCGAGCATCCGGGCGACATCCCGCTGCTCGCACGCCATCTCCTGGACCGCTGCTGCCACGCCATGGGCAAGCCGCCGATGCGCTTCTCGGCCGAGGCGCTGGATGCGCTCAAGCGCCACGACTGGCCCGGGAACGTGCGCGAGCTGCAGAACGCCGTGGAACGCGGCGTCGTGCTCGGTGCGCCGCCCGAGATCACCCGCGCCGATCTCCCCCGCTACGTCGTCGATCGCGCCGTGCGCCCCATGCCGCACACGCTCGCGGACCTCGAGCGAGCCCACGTCGTTCGCGTCCTGGAGGAGAGCGGGTGGAACATGTCGCAGAGCGCGCGCATCCTGGGCATCGACCGCGGCACCCTCTACGCGAAGGTCAAGCGCTTCGGCCTGGAGCGGCCGGGCAATGAGCGCTGACGACCCGCCGGGGCCGCTCCGCGCGATCGAGATCGTCGCGCTGGGTGATCTCGACGCGGAGATCCTGGACGCACTGGTCCGTGGCCTGAGCCGCCGCGTCGGCGTGCCGTGCCGCCACGCGGCGGACATCCCGCGCGACGCGCTGCCGCGGCTCGCGGGCCGCTCCCAGCTCGACGCGGACGCCGTGCTGTCCCTACTTGCAGTGTATCCGGCGACGGAGGGCGCGATCCTGCTCGGGGTCACGGCCGAGGATCTCGGCCACCCGCTGTTCACGTTCTTCTTCGGGCGTGCGCGGATGGGCGGCGACGCCGTCGTCAGCCTGCACCGCCTCGATCCGGCGTACTACGGCCTGCCGGCTAGCCGCAACGTCATGCTGCGGCGCACGATCCTCGAGTGCGTCCACGAGCTGGGGCACATCGCCGGTCTACGCCACTGCCGCGACTACCGCTGCATCATGCGCTTCTCCGGCGACGTCGATGTGATCGACCTCCGCGGACGCGGCTTCTGCGAGGCGTGCGCCACGCACCTTCCGCGCGCGATGCGCCACGCGCTGCACGCGTGACGCGGAGCGCCCCGAGCCGGCCCGCGCCGTCACATCTTCCTGTTCAGCTTCGCGTACGCCTTGCGGCCCTTCGCGCGCGCGGCGAGCAGCGGCTTCACGATCGAGTCGTAGCGCTTGACGAGCGCCTTGGAGATGCCGTTCGCCTTCGGGGCGTCGCGCCGTTCGGCGAGACCACGAAGTGCTCCGGGCGAAACTCCCCGGGCGCGTGCATGCCGAAGCCCCAGCCCTTCCAGCCGTTCGAACCGTGCAGGATGAACGTCAGCGTGATGCCGTTCTCGACGTCGTAGCTCTTCGGCAGGAAGAAGTCGTACGCAAGGCCGTCGGGCGAGTTCCACGTGTACACCTTGCCGACGGCCCTCGGCCCCGGCTCCCTCTCGGGCAGGCCGTCGGCAGCGCGGACACCGGTCGTCGCGAACAACGTCAGGATCGTCGGCACCACCGCGGCCAAGATGACACTCACAATTCTCACGGCGGCGCTCATCGGCTCCCCTCCCCGGCGAGACCGTCCGTGATAGCGCACGACGTCACGTGCGAGTCGGCCGACACGGCGACGCGCCGCCCTCAGAGTCTGCGAAGGAGAGGCGCGAGATGGCGACGCGCGCGCGGCGCGCCAGGTAGAACGCCTCCAGCACCATGCCCCCCGTCAGCGCGAGCCCGCAGGCGACGACGCCGTCCGCCTGCGCGTACACGGCCGCGACCACGGCGACGAACGTCGTCAGCAGCGCGATGCCCATGCCCCAGTAGACGTGCTGCGTGGCGCGCGCCGTCATCAGCACGCCCCGGTACCACGCCTGCAACGCCTGGAGGGGCGGGATGAGCAGCGCCGCGAGCAGTCCGGGCAGCACGAACGGCAGGAGATGGCGCGGCACGGCGAGCGCCGCCCCGAGATACAGCGAGAGCAGCGGCGAGACGATGAACAGCGCCAGGCCGGCGACCGTCGCGGCCACGAGGATCAACGAGAAACGGCGCAAGGGGGCCACGCGGTCCTGTCGCGTCAACAGGGCGATGACGGCCTCGGGGAGCGCGAAACCCGGGCTGCGGAACAGCAACACGATGGCGAAGACGATCGGCCAGGCGGCCAGGTTCTCCGCGGGCTGCGGCATGCGCGAGAGCCCCGCCTGCAGCAGCGGCATCGCGAGGAGCGACAGCAGGGACGTCGCGGCGAGCGGCGCGTGAAAGCGCGCCACCTCGCCGTAGGAGAGCGGCTTGCGCTCCGCGGGCGCGGCGCTGCCGTAGCGCTCGTTCACCGTCGCCCGCGCCACCCAGTGCGCGAACAGCGCCTCGGACGTGACGCCCGCCATCCACGCCCACGCCCCGAGAACGACGCCGGAGACGACACCCGTCACGCCGAGGGCGATCGCCGTGCCGGCCGCGAAGACGAGCCGCACGAGCGTCCCCGCGCCGACGAGCCGCGTGCGCCCGGCGCGGATCAGGACGCCCTGGTTGAAACGCCGCCAGCCGATGGCGGCGCTCCAGAGCGTCATGATCGCCAGCGCCGGGCGGGCCTCGAGCGCGATGTGCTGCGGGATGCCGAGAGCACCGGGAACGATGGCGTCGAAGACCGGATCGACGAACGCGACGAGCGCCGCGACGGCCGTGCAACCGATGTTCAGGTGCAGCGTGAAGCGTCGCAGCACCTGATACGAGCCCCGCCCGCGCGCCAGCGCAGTGGTCGTGGCGAGCAGCATGATCACGGGGCTCTCGATCGTGATCTCGAGGCCGATCACGAGACCCGCCGCGGCGAGCATGACCTCCGCGTCGGGCAACCGCGCCATGGCCGCCTGGATGATCGGGTACTCGACCGTCATCAGCGCCCAGCTCGCCGCCAGCGGCAGCCAGAGGGCGAAGACGTGCCCCAGGCGCAAAGGGCGCAGAGGGCGCGGGGGGCGGTCGGCGTGTTCCGCGTCGTGCATCACGGCACGAGATGTACTCGCTGGCGCGGATTCCCGGGATCACGTTCCGCGGGCGTTGCAGGGCCGGCGGCTCAGAACCGCCCGCGCACCAGCCGCCAGACACCGATCGCGAGGGCGACGTTGACGAGCGTCACGACGACCATCGCCCCCTTGAACGCGGGCTTGCGGGTCTTGTGCGAGAACATCCACATCCCCAGCCACGCGCCCGGTGCCGCCAGCGGCAGCGCCAGGAGCAGCAACGTGCGCTCGCGCACACGGCGGCCGCCACGCACCGCGCGAAGCTTGTCGAACGCCATCGCGAGCACGGCGAGGACGTTCAGGGCCACGAGACCGAACAGGAAGAGACGGCGCATCGGCGTATCCTACGCCTCGTTTCACGGGGCGCGGCACGTCGCCGTGACGGTACGTTGAGCCCCCATGAGCGAGCCGCCCCCGCCCACGACGCCCCCCGCGAGGGAGCGCCTGCGCGCGCTCGCCACCTCCTCCGCCGCGCGGCAGCTCGCGATCGTGGCCGTGGTCTCGCTCGTCCTGCGTCTGTGGACGCTGGCCGAGCAGCGCGCCGGCAACCCTCTGTTCCAGACCGCGATGCTCGACGACGAGGTCTACGTGCGCGCGGCGCAGGACTTCCTGAACGGCGCGCCGGCGCAGCCGTGGTTCCTGGCACCGCTCTATCCCACTCTCCTCGGCCTGCTCGGCAAGCTGACCGGGGCGACGACGGTGACGATGGCCGCGGCGTGCGGCCTCTCCGCCGCCTGCGGCGTCCTCACGTCGGGTCTCCTCGCGGCCACGGCGCGCATGCTCGCAGGCGCGCGTGCCGGCTGGGCGGCAGGACTGCTGCACGCCGCGGCGGGCGCATTCGTCTTCCAGGACCTGATCCCGGGGCAGGAGGCCGTGCTCGCGCTGCTGTACGTCCTCGCGATCCTGGTCGCGCTGTGCTGGTATCGCACGCGGTCGTGGTGGGCGGCCGCGGCGTTCGGCGCCGTCGTCGGCGTCGCCGCCCTGGGCCGCGGCACGGCCCTCCTGCTCCTCCCGGCCACGCTGCCGCTCGTCCTGGCGACCGCCCCGGACACCGTCTCCGCGGCGCTGCGGACGCGCGGCCGCGCGTGGCTCGCCGTCGTCGTCGCGGCGGCGGGCGTCGTCGCCGTCCTCCTGCCCGCGGCGATCCGCAACGCCGGCGTCGCCGGTGACTTCTCACCCCTGACGTGGTCGCTCGGGCCCAACCTCTACGCGGCCAACTCTCCCGAAGCCCGCGCGACCGGCACCTACCACTCCGGGGACCTCGGCGCATCGCCGGCGGCGATGGCGCGCAACGCGCGGCGCATCGCCGAGCGCCGCGCCGGGCGGGCGCTGCGGCCGAGCGAGGTCTCCGCCTACTGGCGCGGGCGCACGCTGGACGAGATCGGCACGGCCGGCGAGATGGCCGCCCACGCCGGGCGCAAGTTCCTGCTCCTGTTCGCCGACCATCCCTTCGGCAGCAGCCACGCGCTGCGCGCCGAGAGTCGCTTCTCGCACTGGCTGCGCATCGTCCCTGCGGGCGAGTGGTGGCTGCTGGCGCTCGGGCTGCTCGGCTGGTGGATCACGCGCCCCGGCCGCCCCGTCGCCGACGCGATCGCACTCGCCGGCGCGCTGCACGCCGCAGCACTGCTGGTCGTGTTCCCGGCCAATCGCTACCGGCTCGCGATGCTCGTCGCCTTCACGCTGCTCGCGGGTACCGGGATCGCCCTCTTCCGCCACGCGGCGCCGCGGCGCAGAGCCGTCGCCGTCGCGCTCGCCGTGCTGGTCGGCGTGCTGGCACTGCTCCCCGGCTGGCTCGGTCTCTTCCCGCACCGCCTGGCCGACAGCCGCGCCAACGTCGGCCGCCTGCTGCTGGAGAGCGGCCGGGCCCGCGAAGCGGTGGAGGTGCTGCGCGAGGCCGATCGCGAGGAGCCGGGCAGCGTGGACGTGCTCGCACCACTCGCCGCCGCGCTCGACGCCGTGGGAGCGCGCGACGAGGCGGCGCGGGCCGCCGCGCGCCACAACGCGATCATCGACACCCTCCCCGCGGGGCGTGTGCGCAGCGTGCTCGACCTGGCGGAGGCAGGGCGGCGTGACCCGGCCGCTCTCGGGGCCGCCGAGCGACTCGGAACGGACCTCGCCCCGGCTCTTCTGAACGACGATCTGCGTGCGCGGCTCTGGGCCAACCTGGCCCTCGTCGCGGCCCTCCGCGGC
>JAJRVY010000157.1 GCA_024277065.1 Planctomycetota bacterium | reverse complement strand
GGCGCCGAGCGTGCTCGACGAGCTCGTCCACCGCGAGGAGCAGGCTCAGATCACCGAGGCCATCGATGACCTCAAGCCGTCCTCGCGCTCCCTGATCAGCCTGATGGCCGAGCAGGGCTTCAACCGGCAGAAGGTGATCGAGCAGCTTGAGCTCAACAAGAACACGTTCGACTCGCGCCTGCACGTGACGCGCCGCGAACTGAGAAAGCTCCTGCGCAAGCGCGAGATCTCGATGTAGCGCGAGGCCGGAGCGGCGCGGCGCGCTACGGCGGCACGTGGACGATCACGAAGCGCCAGTAGAACTTGCCGCTGCCTCCGGAGCCTGACGCGCCGCCGAGGCCGCCGCCGTTGACGCGCAGGACGGCGTCGAAGGTGGCGCGTTCGATCTCGATCTCGTCGTCGAGGAGTCCGGTCTTGATGACGGCCACGCGGCGGAAGCGGGACGTGGCGACGTAGACGGTGTCCTCGCCGTCGCTCGTCTGCGCGCGGACCGGTGCCTGGAACGTGCAGCCGATCGCCTCGACCCAGTCGGCGCCGGCCTCGAAAAGCAGCGTGTCGTCGCCCGCGCCGCCAAGGAACACCGCGCGGCGGCGGATGGTCACCTTCAGCGTGCTGAGCCGGTCAGCGCCGGGTCCGAGATCGACGCGCAGGCTCTTGGCCCGCACCATTCATGACGACTCACACACCTGAACGGACCAGAGCGCCGATCTCCGCGTTGCGCCTGCTCTACGAAGCTACGGCTGGGAATTCGCAGGCGCGCCTTGATCTCGACGCTCTGTCCTCGTTCAGGACGGGCCTCGCGGCGCGGGCCATGGCTCCCGCATCCGCACTCCGCCTCGGGTTCGCTTCGACGGCCGTCACGGAGCGCGCGAGCCTCATGAATGGTCCGGGCCAGCGAGCGCGAAGCCCCCGAGGGCGACGACGTCGTCGCCCTCCCCCATCTCGTTGCGCAGGGTCTTGACGCCGCGGACGCGGAAACTCGCGGCGCCGTTGATGGTGGTGCCGCCTCGGCCCGAGACGACGAACTCCCCCGTCGCCCCGTCCTTCTCGACCTGCAGGTCGTTGGCCGCGGCGTCGCCGATGACGAGCAGCCTGGCGCCCGGCAAGAGCGTGGCGGACACGTCTCCCGCGGCGAGAGCCGGGGCGAGGAAGGTGCCCAGGAGGAGAGCGGAGAGCAGGCTGCGCAACACGACCGGACCAGGCTACACGCTGCTGACCCGGCGGTGGCCACATACACACCGGCGCCGGAGCCAGACGAGCGCCAGACAGAGACCAGCGTCGCAGATCGCCGCGCCTCCCCGGCCGTTGACGGCAGGCGGCGGCCGCGGAGCAGTGACGAACGTCACGTCACATGCCGTCGAACCGCAAACAGGGCCGAGCGCACGTTTTGCCCCCCAAGCGACGAGGCCGAAGCCCCATTCCCCGATAGGCGACAGCCTGTGGCGCAGCGACGGGCTGGCCGCGCTGCCACCGCAAGGAGGAAGGGAAGGAGACCTGATGACCGAGTTCAGAAGCACCGCACTCGCGGCCGTGACCGTCGTCTGCCTGGCAGGCAGTACGGCGTTCGCGGACGTGATCGACTTCGCAGGGGGAGTCGCGACCCTGAACGATGGATCGACCGTCACGACGACGAACGCCGCGCTGTACCAGGACATCGTCGATTACTACGTCGAGGACGGCATGCGGGTCGATTTCGTCGGTGACTACGGCACGATCGGGGACTACTACTCGATCAACGGCAACCAGCCGCCCTATCTCAACAGCGTCATCCACGGCCACTGGGAGCTGGGGCTGACCAGCATCGTGTTCAGCCGCGTCGATGGCTCTGCGTTCGACCTGAACTACGTTGATGTCACGTCCAACACCGTCAACGGCGGAGGTCAGGCGACCGGCGCGGAGCTGTCGTACATCACGACGAGCGGCGGCCACGCGCTGCTGCTGCCGTCGTCGGACTGGGGCTTCGATCCCGATTACTTCGGTAACCCTGGTGACGGCGTGGCGCGGCTGTACCTGGACGGCAACTTCGACAACATCACGTCGTTCACACTGACGTCGCAGAACGCCTTCTGCTTCGGCATGGACAACTTCTACATCGACCAGGAAGCGCCGCCCCTCGTGCCGCTGCCCCCCGCCGCCTGGATGGGGCTCGTGCTGCTGACCGGACTCGGCGTCGGCAAGCGCCTGCGCCGAGGAACCTGAGCCGCAGACGCACGACCCGCCGTCGCATCGTTGCGACACACCGCGCCCCGCCCGTGAGGCTTGCTCACGGGCGGGGCGACTCTCATGGCCTCATGCGCAAGAGCGAGGGGCGGCGGCCCGCAGCGTTGCGTAACTCGAGTGCGGGCCGAAGAGCCCAAACGGCCCGGGGGCACGCCACGAGGGGCCAAGGGCCGGCCGCGCCCGACTCCGAGGACTCGGGGCTCCGGGAGCGGCAGGGTTCCGGCTGCTCGCACGAGAAGGTCCCCTTGTCCGTGGCGTCCGCACCGGGGCAGGAGCCAAGGCGGAATCGAAGAGGCCGGCGGCCCGCTGTCCTCGATGACGCGAGCCTCCGGCCCGGGAGCGTGGGGAGGAGAGTGCCGCGTCGTCAGACGTCGCGGCGGCGGCGGCGGCGCAGGCGCACGAGCCCGAGGCCCCCGAGGAGCGCCAGGCCGGCGAGCGCCGCGGGCGGCAGTGGAACCACGTGAACCTGCACGAGTTGGGACTGATTGTGCGTCTGGTTGTTCGCGCCCGAGTAGAGGTTCACGACGCGGACCTCGCCGAGGCCGGTCCAGGCGCCCGTCGCCGTGGCGCCCAGCGCCTCGGCGTAGAAGGACTGCGCCTGCGTGTTGCCCTGGTACTCGGTCTCGATGTAGTTCTGGATCTGCGTGAAGTCGCCGGAGTTGCCAAAGCCCTGGATGCGCCAGATCGCGAGTTGCAGGGCGCGGGCGCTGGTCTCGCGAGCCGCTCCGAGCGCGTACGTGTAGCCACTCGTGAGCGTGCCCTCCCAGAACCCATCGTAGAGATAGGCGGTGGCCGACTCGAGCGTGCGCGCGCCGCCGGCGTGGTCAATGAACGTGTCCACCGTGAAGGCGTAGGTGCCACCCAGGCTGATGTGCTCGTCGTACTCGACGCAGAACGTCTGCCAGTCGGCGGCGCCCGCGAAGTCGTTCACGCCGGGCGCGGCGTCGTCGATGCCGAAGCCGCCGGTGGCGAAGTCCATCTTGAACTCGCCGCCGTTGCCGGTGCGGAACTGCGCGCCACTGTCGCCGAGGACCCTGACCGTACCGGCCTCGGCCGTCACGGCGCCGAGCCCGAGGGCGAGCCCCGCGACGACAGCGATCAACTTCATGCTCTTGGACAAGTGTCTACTCCTGGACTCGTGGCAGCGGCAATCGGGAGCCAATCGAGAGCGAAGCCCCCGGCCGACCGACCGGGGGCTCCGTCGCGGCACGAGGACCTTCCTCGCGGAGTCCTATGGGGACTGCCACGCGGCGCTTTCGACGATTCTCAGAGACCGCCTCATGCCGCGGCCGGGCCGCCGAGGGCGCCGGACGGCTATCCTGAGACAGCGTCTCGATAGCGTGTATGCACAGTCCGGAATGAACGCAAAGTTGTGCGCGCGGGCGCCCATGAAGACGCAACGCCGCGATGCGCCCGGAGCCTCGGAGTGCATCGCGGGCGGCGTAGACGGGCGCCGCCATCGGTCGGGCGAGAGGGGAAACCGGGAGGGAGAGTTCGATGATGAGAAAGGCCACCTTGAGCGCGGCGCTTGCCGTGGGCCTCGGCATGGCGTTCAGCGGGAGCGCGGATGCCGGGGAGATCTACATCCACGACTCGACGCGACAACTCGGCACTCTGGATCTCGACACCGGCGCCGCCACCGTGATCGGCACGATGAGTACGTTGATGACGGACATCGCGTTCGACGCGAGCGGCCAGCTCTGGGGCATCTCGTTCTGGGATCTGTACAAGATCGACGCGGCGACCGCCGCGGTGACCAACGTGGGTGCGCACGGCGTCGCCAACGGCAACGCACTCGTGTTCGGGGCCGACGGCACGCTCTACGCCGCCGGGGCCAACACCAACTCGCTGTGGTCCCTGAACACGACGACGGGTGCGGGCTCCCGGCTCGGCAGGATCGGGTGGGGCTTCTACTCGGCCGGCGATCTGGCGTTCAACGGCGGGGATCTGTACCTCGCGTCAACGGCGGACACGTTGATCCGCGTCGATCTCGGGAACCTTGCGAATTCGACGTCCGTCGGCTTGTTCGGCGTGAGCGACATGTACGGTCTGGCAACCGCCGATGACGGCACGCTGTACGGCGTCGCGGGCAGGAGCGTCTACACGGTCAACACCTCGACGGGTGCCGCAACGCTCGACTTCGGTTTCCCGACCAGCCCACTCCTCTACAGCGCGTACGGCTCGGCGTTCCAGAACGAGGCCGCCCTCGTGCCGCTGCCGCCGGCCGCGCTGCTCGGGCTCGGCCTCCTCGGGGGGCTGGGGCTTCTCGGCGCAGCACGCCGCCGCCGGGCATCGATCCGAGCCTGACTCGAGACTCCGCCTCGTACGGATCGGGAGCCGCCGCGACTGCTGTCGCGGCGGCTCTCTTCGTGCCGTCGGCAGGCAACGCACGGTGAATGGCCGCGCCCGACCGCTACAGCGCGTGTCTCCGTCGCCGCAGCCTGCGGATCCGGCCGATCCCAGCACTTCTGCCGAGCAGGCAGGCCCAGGCCCATGCAGGCCGTGGGCGGAGGGGACGATGGAGCCGCCGATGTCGCCGAACTCGTGTGCGACGTTCGTCTGCGGCAGCTCCCGTACCATTCCCGCCCGCCCGCCCGCCCGCCCGCCCGAAAGGCGTGACTGAAGTCACAAGCCGTGAATAGTCCAAAAGTTATGGCGGCTGCGCCGCATCTACGCATGCGCACCTACGAACGCGCAATCCATCGCAACATCGCCAGGGAGGGCATACACGCATGCTTGTACAGAGAATCTGCTTCGTCGTGGCTGCGGGAGTCGCGCTACTCGGGATGTCGGTCTCCGCACGAGCGGGGGTCGTCTACGACTTCGAAGGCGCGTCCGAGGCGACCGGGCTCACATCCCTGTCGATGACGGAATCGGGGATCACGCTGACGCTGAGCCGCGAGAGTGGAGACAAGTTCGGGATCTCGGACAAGTCTGGGATCTTCAACTTCCCGGCTTCGTGGGACAGCCGAACGCTGGATCCATTCGAGGACATGGACGTTAACCAGGAACCGACCTGGTTGATTGGCAACTTCTCGGTGGGCGTTTCGAACGTGCGCATCGAGATGGGCGACTTCGCCCCGAGCGACTCGGACACGCTCCGCCTGGAGGCTTGGTCCGGGCTCGGTGCGACGGGATCGATGCTGGACAGTAGCTCAACGACTCTCTCTGCCCCCACGAGTGGGCCGGCGGAGTTCAACTTCACGTCCGTCTTCGTCGCCGGGACAGCGATCCGCTCGATCCGCTTCATCGGTGGGAGCACGGCGTACCCGAACTCTCTCTACTACGACAACATCGCCGTCAACGTCGTGCCGCTGCCGCCGGCCGCGCTGCTCGGGCTCGGCCTTCTCGGGGGGCTGGGGCTTCTCGGCGCGGCACGCCGCCGCCGGGCATCGATCCGAGCCTGACTCGAGACTCCGCTGCGTGCGGATCGGGAGCCGCCGCGACTGCTGTCGCGGCGGCTCTCTTCGTGCCGGCTCGTGCCGTCGATGAGATGAACGGCGAGCACGGCACGGTCGCGAACGCAACTCGTGACGGAGTCATCGCGGTCATCGAGCGACCGCAATGCAACTCACGGGTTCCACCGGCGAACCGCCTGCGAACCGCCTGCGCGCAGGCGATGCGCGGCGCAAGCCTGAGCCGCGGGACGTGCACATTGGAATCGAGGAGAGCCCGCCGGGTCCGGGGACCTGGCGGGCTCTCGAGTGCGTTCGCGGAGTCGGAGCCTACGCGTCGCGGCGCCGACGGCGGCGCAGGAGGCCGAGGCCGCCGAGCAGGCCCAGGCCCATCCACGCGGCCGGCGGGAGCGGGACGACCGTGACGGTCATGTCGGTCTGCGCGATCTGTGTACTGCCGTCGAACGCCTTGAGCGTGAAGAAGTAGTCGCCGGGCGTCTCGGGGTTGAACGTCGCGCTGAACCAGTGCGGCTTCCACGAGTTCTGGGCCACGTTGTTGGCTCCGATGAGGGACGCATACGCAGGGGCGTTCGCGGCGACCGAGCCGCCGCCATTGGGCGTCGAGTTGTCGCCGATGGCATGGTCCCAGGCGCCGACGCCGACGCCAGGGTTCACGCCGTTGATCGGATCGAAGCCGACGAACGACACGCCCGTCGTGGACGTCATGCTCAACTCGTAGGTGAGATCGTCGAGGCTGCGGGCGAACGTGCCGAGGTAGTCGGAGTTGATCGACCACTCGAAACTCCACTCGGCCGTCGGGAACGACTGCGTGGGTGCCACGCCAGGGTTGAACGTGTACGTGTGTGCGCCGTCCCAGTTGAACGTGTTCTCGGGCAGGCCGGAGGCGTTGTGCCGCAGTTTGCCTCGCAATGCGAGTTCGACGCCGTTCGCGCGGTCGATCGTCCAACTGCCGTTGGAGTTGCCGCTCCCGAAGATGACCTCCGGCGTCACGTCTCCCGCGCTCGCCACGAGCGGCGTCGCCGCGATGACCACCCCCATCACCAAGAACATGCTCAACGTCTTCATGGTATTGGTCCCTTCCTGCATCCGGCACTCGGCCCGAACGCCTGTTCACATACGTTCCCATTCCGCAAATGGGCGAATCGTCATCCCGCTTTGTGGAAAACGCAGAAGTGTGACGCGAGGCGGCGAGACCGCGGGCCGGCACGCACGAAAGCCCGCCGGGTCCGGGGACCTGGCGGGCTCTCGAGTGCGTTCGCGGAGTCGGAGCCTACGCGTCGCGGCGCCGGCGGCGGCGCAGGAGGCCGAGGCCGCCGAGCAGGCCCAGGCCCATCCACGCGGCCGGCGGGAGCGGGACGACGGGCGGGCCAAGGTCGCCGAACGTGACGCCATGCCAGTACTCAGTCGGGCTCGTCGTCCAGGAGATCGAGGTGAACGAGCCCTGGAACTGGATCACGCCGTGGGCTTCGAGGCCGATCAACTTGTCGCCGGCGGCGGTCGTGAACGACGAGGTGCCTCCGCCCCAATAGCCGGTGTCCTGGCTGAGGATCGAGAACGGCGCGCCATCGAAGTCGTAGGTGACGGCGTAGCTCGGTCGCCCGACGCTGACGAGCGCCATGACCGGGTTGAGGACGGCCGACGAGAACGTCACCGTGTTGGTGATGCCGGCGCCACTGAGGCCGATCATCTCGGCGGCCGTGGGGTCGTTCGAGACCGTGGCACTCGTGTAGGGGAACTTGGTCACGGCGTGGCTGAAGTAGTTGATGCCGCCGCCGGTCTGGAAGAACGTCACATCGCCGGTGTAGGTGACGGAGACGCCGCCCATCGTGCCCGAGACGGTTCCCGAGGTGCCCGTGGTCCCACTGGTCCAGTCGGTCCAGGTGACGGTGCCGGCGGCGGCGCTCGAGGCGAGCGACAGGAGCGCCACCACCGCGAGAGCGGCCAAGCGGCTGCGGATTGCGAGTCTTGGCATGTGAGTCTCCCCGAGAAAGCGCGCCGCCGAACTGTCAAGCCCGCGCGACGCGAGAATCCTGCACCCTTCATGTGTCTATGGGCGCTGCGAGTCGGCGCTTTGCCAGGAACTGGGTGCCGCCTCGTGGTCGCGGAGCGCTGCCTCGCGGCCGCCATGCGACGGCCGCCGGAATGAAACGAGCCCGCCGGACGCAAGTCCTGGCGGGCTCTTGGTTTGCGTTTGGCACGCCCTTAGGGAGTCGAACCCCAAACCTCCTGATCCGTAGTCAGGTGCTCTATCCAATTGAGCTAAGGGCGCGCCGTTGCGTGCGCGGTGGCACACGAGCCGCACTAGTTACTCGGGGGCATCTGGGGCGTCAAGTTCCGCCGCAGTGTTCCGGCCCCGGAGGGCGGGCAGGTCGCGGCGTTGTCGGGACACTCGGGGAGGGCACGTAGGCGCTCCCCTACGACGGGGGATGGGGGTCTCGCGCGGCGGCGCCTGCCGCTGCGACGGGGTCTCGGGCGGTGGCGCGCCGGTCGCGGTCGCGGCGCAGGATCTCGTAGAGGCAGGCCAGGCTCGCGGCGAGGACGGCGACGCTGATCGCGAGACCGACCGCGTAGCCGTCGCTCTCGGGGTCGTGGAGCGTGCGCAAGAGGCTGTCCCCCCCCACCTTGCCCGAGAGGACGAGGGTCGCGTTGTTCAGCATGTGCGCAAGAACGGCGGGCCAGACCGAGCGCGCGCTGACGGCGATGAGCCCGAGCACGGCGCCGACGACGAACGTGCCGATCCACTTCTCGGGGAAGATGTGGTAGAGCGCGAAGAGTGCCGCCGCGCCGAGCACGGCTGCGGCACCGGGACGGACGCCGCGCGCGCGGCGCTCGCGGCTCCAGAAGGCCGACAGGATGAAGCCGCGGAAGACGAGCTCTTCGAACAGCGCGGGCAGGGCGCCGAGGAGCAGGACGAGCAGCGCCCAGTGGGTCTCTGCGATCGTCTTCTCGAACGCCTCACCGAGTTGACGGATGGGGCCCTCGAGCGGGACCGTGCCGACGATCAGGCGCTGCAGGAAGCCGTTGACGACCGGCACGGTGATGCCGATCGGGATCGCGAGCAGCAGCACGGAGAGCCGCGGGGCGCGCAGGCGAAACGTCGTGGCGACGTCCACGCGCAGCCAGAACACGAGCAGCGCGCACGGGGCGGCGACGACGAGCACCTGCGTGGCCAGCACGTTGAGCAGGAGCTGTTCCGCCGGGAGCAGCGGCTGCAGGTACCAGACGAGCGCGATGGAGACGGCGAAGAGCAGGGTCGCCGCGCCGGGCGTCGGCAACGCGCGCGGGGCGGGTCGCGTGAGCAGTGAGCCGGTGCCCTCGGGGCCGCGGAAGAGCGTCTCCTCGCGCAGGAACAGCCGCACAGTGGCCCAGAGCGCGAGCGCCGCGGCGGCGATGGTCGTCGCGAGCACGGTGAGCGCTGCCCAGAGCTCGAGCCTGCCGACCATGAGGTCGCGGAAGAAGAGCACGACGCCCGTGATCGGCACGGCGGCCAGCGTCGGGCTGAGATCGACGTCGGGGATGACGACCACCATGGCCAGCGGCATCACGAAGAGGAACAGAGGCGTCAGGTAGTGCTGCGCCTCCTTGACGCTGCGCGCCAGCGTCGAGAGCCCGATGGAGAGCGCGGCGAAGAGCGCGCCGAGCGGGAAGAGCAGCGCCAGGATGCCGAAGAGCGCGCGGGGACTGATCTGGAGGCCCTCGAGCCCGGCGACGCCCATGGTCCCGACGAGCGGCCCCATCGTCAGCCACATGGAGAAGAGGTTGAGGACGGCGGCGGTGAGCGTCACGGCGAGCACGGCCAGGTACTTGCCGAGCACGAGCTCGGTGCGGCCGCACGGTGCGACGAGGAGCGTCTCCATCGTGCCACGCTCCTTCTCGCCCGCGACGACGTCCACGGCGGGGTAGAAGGACGAGGACAGCGTCATCAGCACCAGGATGAGCGCCAGCATGCGCCCGAAGGCGTAGCCGGCGCGCTGCTCGGCCGACGCGGCGTCCACGACCTGCGTGACGCGCAGCGGCTCGACGACGGAGGGCGGCAGGTCCCGGCGCGCGAGCCTCTCGCGGACCAGGCGCGCCTCGGCGGCGGTGAGCGCGTCGTTCCACTTGCCGTAGGCGATGCGGCTGCTGTCGTCACTGGAATCGCGGTGCACGGTGATCTCGGCCGTGCCCTCGCCCACGAGCGCCGCGGCGACGCCGTCGCCGGCCTCGATCCAGAGTGCGATCTCGCCCGCGGAGAGCGCCGCGCCGGGATCGGTCGGCCCCGCGACCTCGAGGTGCACGCCATCGTTCTCGCCCGTGTCCTCGCCCGTGTCCTCGCCCGTGTCCGTCGCCGCGTCTGCCGCCGGCACGTCCAGGACGGCGGCTCGCAGCGCGGCGGCGCCGGGCCCGGTGATGGCGATCGCCTGCACCTCGCGCTGCATTCTGGCGCGCTGCTTGCCGATCAGCGGCCCGACGGCGACCATCATCAGCGGATAGAGCAGCACCGGGAGCACGAGCGCGACGAACAGCGTGCGGCGGTCGCGCAGCGCCTCGAGCAGTTCCTTGGCGGCCACCAGCCGGATGGTGCGCGGGCTGGGCAGGCGGCGGCGGCTCATCCGCGCACCATCTTGAAGAAGGCGTCCTCGAGGTTCGTGGTGGCGGTGCGCGCGAGGTGCTCGGCGAGCGTCCCCGCGGCCAGGATGGCGCCCTCGTGCAGGACGACGATGCGGTCGCAGAGGCGCTCGGCCTCGGAGAAGAGGTGCGTCGAGAGCAGGATGGCGCGGCCCGCATCGCGCGCGGACTCGACGAAGTCGAGCACGTTGCGGGCGACGATCACGTCGAGGTTGGCGGTCGGCTCGTCCAGGATCAGCACCGGCGGGTCGCGGATGATGGCGCGCGCGAGCGAGACCTTCTGGCGCTGGCCCGCCGAGAGGCGCCCGGCCACGCGATCGCAGAAGTCCTCCATCTCGAGCAGGCGCAGCACCTCGTCCACGCGCGCGAGCAGCCCGCTCTCCTCCATGCCGTGCAGGCGGGCGTAGTAGATCAGCGTCTCGCGCCCGGTCAGGCGCTCGTAGACGCCGGTGCTGGCCGAGACGTAGCCCAGGCGGCGGCGCACGCCGTCGGGATCGGCGAGCGCGTCGCAGCCCGCGACGTGCACCGTGCCCGACGTGGGGCGCAGGATGGTGGCCAGGATGCGCAGGGTCGTGGTCTTGCCGGCGCCGTTGGGCCCGAGCAGGCCGACGATCTCGCCACCCGCGCACGAGAACGTAATGCCGTCCACGGCGCGCACGACGGAGCCGTCCGGGGCCCGGAAGTGCTTCTCGAGGCGTTCGACGGAGACGGCCGGGCTCACTCGTCCCCGGTCGGATCGAGGCGCGCGAGGACGACGGTGATGTTGTCCTTGCCGCCGCGCGAGTTGGCGAGGTCGATCAGCGCCTGCACGCTGTTCGCGAGGTCCATCTCCGCAGCCTTCATGGTGGCCAGGATGTCGCCCTCGCCCGCGAGGTCCGAGAGGCCGTCGCTGCAGAGCAGGTAGATGTCGCCCTCGTGCGCCTCGTGCACGGCCACGTCGGCTTTCACCACGGCCCGCGTGCCGATGGCGCGCGTGATGATGTTCTTGTGCTGGCTGTTCGCGGCCTCGGCGGGCGTGATCAGGCCCGCGCGGAGCTGCGCGTTGACGAAGGAGTGGTCCTCGGTGATCTGCTCGATGACGCCCTCGCGGATGCGGTAGACGCGGCTGTCACCGACGTGCGCGACGGCCACGTAGTCCGCCTCGTGGAAGACCAGCGCGAGGGTCGTGCCCATCTCGCGGTAGCGCGTGTCGAGGGAGCCGAAGTCCCAGACGACGCCGTTCATGTCGCGCACCCAGGTATCGATCGTCTGGCGCACGATGTTGGCGATGGTCTCGTCGCCGGCCATCGGGCGCCCCCGCAGCGTCTGCGGAAAGTACTTCTTGAACGTCTTGTTCAGCGTCGAGACACAGAGCGAGGACGCGACCTCGCCGAAGTCCCGCCCGCCCATACCGTCGGCGACGATCGCGAACCCGAGGCGCTCGGAGTGGTAGAGCGTGTCCTCGTTGAGCTCCCGCCGCCGCCCCAGGTCCGTCTGCCCGTAACAGGTGAGTCGAATCGCGAAGTCCTCCGCCCGGCCCGCCCGAGCTCCTATCCGGAAGAGATCGGCAGCGAACGGTGCGAGGCTACAGCGAGAGCGCGGATCACCCAGGGGAGACGGGGAAGGGGGGGCGGGGGGGGAGTCCCGGAAGCCTGGCCACGGATTCCGGCAAAGCAAACGGGGATTCGGCCCATCTGTCCATACCGGCGGCTTGAACCGTTGTGGATCCGCCTCATCTCGCCTGGGAGGGAAGATACCGTGAGAAACCTGCTGCCCACTCTTGCAGCCTGCACCGTGCTGTTGCTCGCTGGCGACGCCTTCGCAGGAAGCGTCATCAACATCCAGCCCATCCAGATCCGGAGCACGGACGGATCAACGACGGTCGTGAACCCGGGGATGGAACTGTTCGAGGCGGTCGGCGACAAGATCTGGGACCAGGCCGGAATCGACCTGAACTTCCTGTCGTGGACCACCGTGGACGACTCGAGTCTGCTCGACCTCGAGGTGGGCGCCGCGACCCCCGGCACGGAGTTCTACGACATCACGACGGACCCCACGTCGTACGGCGGCAGCGCCAACGCGCTCACCATCAACATGTGGTTCGCCGCCAGTCTCGACGCGTCTCCCGGCTTCTACGGTGTCGCGTGGGTGGGAGCCAACGGCATCGCGATCGGCTGGGACGCGGTCGCGGCCTTCAACGGCGGCGTCGGTCGCCTGGACACGATCGCCCACGAGCTCGGGCACAACCTCGGCCTCGGACACGGCAACTTCGGCGCCGGCGGAGCGAATAACCTCATGACGACGGGAGGCTCTCGCAGCGTGCCGAGCTCGATCGGCAACGTGACTCCCGACGGATTCGGTCTCGACGTACTGACGAGCGCCCAGATCACGCAGGCCCTCAGTAGTGACTTCGTCCAAGACGTGCAGGTGGTGCCTCTGCCGGCGCCGGTCGCTCTCGGGCTCCTCGGGCTCGGCTTCGTCGGCCTGCTGAACCTGCGCCGCCGACGCGCCGCAGCCTGACTCCGGAGGCCAGCAGATCGACGGCCTGCCAGACCGATCACCGGCGCCCACGGCAGTTCACCTGTCGTGGGCGCTGTCGTGCGCACTCCTGTCGGTCTGCGCATCCGGCTGCTCCCCTCCCGATGGCGGCTCCGACGCCCCGCCGCCCCCCGAGGACGCGCCCATGCTGAGCTCGGATCGCATCGATCTCCCCCCGGAATCCCGGGAAGCCGCCTCTCCCAGCGGGCGCTTCGTACTGAGCGTCTCGACACCGGACGCGTGGAAGTCGAAGACCGCAACGGCCGAACTCGTCGAGGTCGATGGTGACGAGCGCCGCGTGGTCTGGACGCGCAAGTTGCCGCACGAGTACGGTCCGCGCTTCACACTCGTGACGGACGAAGGGACGGTCATCCTGCTCGACGAGTGGATCAACGTTGCCAGCTCCCGCGCGATCACCGTCATCCATCCATCGGGCATCCATCCATCGGGCATCCATCCATCGGGCATCCATCCATCGGGCAACGTGATCGCGCAGCACGCGTTCGCGGCCATCCCGGAGGTTCTCTGGATCCCGGGACGTGAGCTGGTCGCCGCCGCCCGGCACGGTCTCTGGATGACGAACCCGCCGACGCTGGGCGACGACGGGAAGTCCGTGCGCGCGGAGAGCGGCGGCCGCACTCTCGTCATCGACGCAGCGGACGGAAGCCTGCGCGCCGAGTAGGCACGAGGCGCGGGCGCGACAGCGCGAATCCGGGACCACGATGTAACCTTCGGGAGTACGAACGCGAACTACTTCGTGACGATCTGCATGCGCGAGATGCGGTGCCGTCTCGGGTGGGTCGAGGACGAGCGCGGGCGGGCGAGGAGGCGCGCAGCGACGGCGCGCGCACGCTGTCCGGGGTGATCGGCCGCTTCAAGACCGTCACGACGTACCTCTACGGCGAGGGCGTGCGCCTTCGCGGTTGGCCGCGCTACGACGGACGGCTCTGGCAGCGCGGGTTCTGGGACCGCGTGATCCGCGACGAGCGGGAACTCGAGGCGGTCCGCAACTACATCGCCTCGAACCCGATCCAATGGCACCTGGACCGCCTGAACCCACGCCGCAGGCCGAACCGGCACGAGTTCTTCGAGTAGCAGCGACGGGAGTCCCGGTGGGCGCTCCGGGAGTACGCCGCAGGGCGCGATGACGGCCGCGCGGCGCCGGGGACGTCCGGGGACATCTGGGGGCGCCACGTAGGGCGCCCCCTACGGCGGAATCGCCTGGGCGGGCGGTGATCGCCGCAGAGTCGGCGCGGCGAGCGCGCAGGGCGGGCGCACACGGACAGCCCACACGGCGGCCGGGTCCCACCGGCCGTTTCGCGCCGTAGGGGGGACGCTACGTCGTCCCCCCCCCCCCGAATGTCCCGAGAGCGCTGCGGCGGGGCAGGCTCGGTTCCCCGGGGGGCAGTCGTTTTCTTCAAGGGTGTCGCCCGCCGCGTAGCCTCGGGGGAATCCGCCGGGCGGGCGGTGCGCGGGGGCGCGCCGTGGGCTCCCGGTGGCGGCGGGACGTTCTCTGGAGATGGGCGGCGACGCATGACGAGTGAGACCGAAGAGAGCCGCGAACCGGTGCTGGTCGCCTTTTCCGGCGGGCTGGACACGTCGTGGTGCGTCGCGCGCGAGCGGCGGACGGGCGGGCGGCCGGTCGTGACGGCGGTTGTGGACACGGGCGGCTTCGACGCCGCGGAGCTCGCGGACATCGAGGCGCGGTCGGCGGAACTGGGCGCGCAGCGCCATGTCACGATCGACGGACGTGACGCGGTGTTCGAGCGCTTCGTGCGCTTCCTGATCGCGGGCAACTGCCTGCGCGGCGCGGCGTACCCGCTGTGCGTCGCGGCCGAGCGCATCGTGCAGGCCGAGGAGATCGCGCGGCTCGCGGCGCAGCTCGGCGTCCGCGAGGTCGTGCACGGCAGCACGGGCGCGGGCAACGACCAGATCCGCTTCGACGTGGCGTTCGCGGTGATCGTGCCGGACGTGGCCGTCTCGGCGCCGGTGCGCGAGCTGGCGCCGACGCGCGACGAGGAGTACGCCTACCTCGAGGAGTGCGGTGTCACGCTGCCGCGCGAGCAGAAGCTCTACAGCATCAACCGCGGGCTCTGGGGTACGACCATCGGCGGCGGCGATCTGCACCGCCCCGAGCGGCCGGTTCCCGCGGACTGCTGGCCGGACACGGCGTCGCCCGGCGACGCGCCGGCGGCCGGCGAGACGGTGACGATCCACTTCCGGCGCGGCGTGCCGACGGCCCTGGGCGGCGCCGAGATGGGCGGCCCGGCGCTCGTCGCCGAACTGAACCGCCGCGCGGCCGCGCACGGCATCGGCCGCGGCATCCACACCGGCGACACGATCCTCGGCATCAAGGGCCGCCTGGCGTTCGAGGCCCCCGCGGCGGCCGTGCTGCTCTTCGCACACCGTGAACTCGAGAAGCTGGTGCTGACCAAGCATCAGCAGACGTGGAAGGATCAGCTCGGCGCGTTCTACGCTGCGGCCGTACACGAGGCGCTCTACTTCGACCCGGTGGCGCGCGACGTCGAGGCCTTCCTGGCCTCGACCCAGCGCCACGTGACGGGCACGGTGACGGTGCGCATGGTGCGCGGGCGCCTCGAGATCGCGGGCGTCACGAGCGACGCCTCGCTGCTGGGCCGCCTGGGCGCGGTGTACGGCGAGGGCGCGGGAGGCTGGACGGGCGAGGAGGCCCGCGGCTTCGCTAAGATCTACGGCCTGCCCTCGGTCCTGGCCGCGCTGCGCGACCGCGACGTCGCACGCGGCGCCGGGCCGCCCGCCCCTGAAGACGGAAACGAGAACGACCCAGAATGAAGATGCACCTCGACAAGATCGCCAGTTGCACGATCAACGCGAAGCTCGCCCGCGAGGTCGAGATCAGCGACGACGTCCGCGCCGAGTTGGGCGGCGTCCTGGTCGTGCGCGCGCTGCGCGAGAAGACCGTCTACGACAAGGTCGAGCTGGTCACCGGCCGCATGGCCAAGATCAGCAAGGGCGACGTGATCGCGGGGGTGCTGGGCCGCCGCCGCGCGCTCCGCGGTTTCGTGGGTGAGATCCCGGACTCGCTGCGCGTCGGTGACCGCATCCACATCCTCAACATCGGCGGCGTGCTGGGCGTGGTCGTGTCGGGCAACCTCGACCTCGGCAGCCCGCTGCTCTGCGAGGTGGTGGGCGCGGCGATGCAGGACGGGCAGCCGGCGAGCATCGCGCGCGACGTACCCCCCATCCCGGACACGCTCCCGGACGTGCCGCTGATCCTGGTCGAGGGAACCTGCATGAACGCGGGCAAGACGCGCGCCGCCGCAACGCTCATTCAGCAGCTCACCCAGCGCGGCTACCGCCTGAACGCCGCCAAGTTGACCGGCGTCGCCTGTCTGCGCGATCTGCTCAACATGGAGGACCACGGCGCGCGGCGCACGCGCAGCTTCCTCGACATGGGAATGCCGAGCACGGTCGGTGTGCCCGACGTCGCGGGCGTGGCGCGCGCGATGCTGGCGGACCTGGCGAGCGACGAGCCCGACGCCATCGTCGTGGAACTGGGCGACGGCATCATCGGCCACTACGGCTGTAACACGGTGCTGCACGACGCGGAGATCCTCGCCAGGACCAAGGCCCACGTGATGTGCGCCAACGATCTGGTCGCAGCGTGGGGCGCCGCCGAGCTGATGAAGTCGTGGGGCATCGACATCGACGTGATGGCGGGGCCGGCGACCGACAACGAGGTGGGCGAGGCGTACTGCGCACGCGAGCTGCGCGTGCCGGCGGCCAACGCGCGCACGAATGCGCACAAGCTGACGGACATCGTCGAGGGGCTCGTCTGGTGACGAGCGCCGCGCCGCAGGACGGAGCGCGCCTGCGCATCGGCGTCGCCGGCGCCAGCGGCTACGGCGGCGCGGAGACGCTGCGCTGGCTGGCGACGCACCCCGGCTTCGAGGTGTGCGGCGTCACGTCGCGCAGGAACGCGGGGCGCCCGGTCACCGCGGTGCATCCGCACCTCGCCGGGTTCTACGACGATCTCGTGTTCGTCGAGGGACCGCGGGAGCTGCTCGCGGCGCGGCCCGACGCAGTCGTGATGGGCCTGCCCCACCGGCACGCCGCGGCCTACGCGCACGCGCTGCGCGCCATCGCGCCCGAGCTGCGCCTCGTGGACCTCTCGGGGGATCATCGCCTGGACGACGCGGGGCTCTATCGCGCGCACTACGGCGCCGACCATCCGCATCCCGAACAGCTCACGTCGGGGGCCTGGGAGTACGGGCTGCCCGAGGCGAACCGCACGGCGCTCGAGGACGCACGGCTCGTCGCCAATCCGGGCTGCTTCGCCACGGGCGCGCTGCTCGCGGCGCTACCGCTGGCGCGCCGCGGCCTGATCACGGGCGCAGTGCGGCACGTGGCCATGACGGGGTCGTCGGGCTCGGGCATCGAGCCGAAGGCGGGCACGCACCACCCCGAGCGCGCGGGCGACGTCAAGGCCTACAAGGTACTCGCGCATCAGCACACGCCCGAGGTCGTGCTGTGTCTCTCGCGCGCCGGGCTGGACCGCGCGACGCCGTGGTGGATGGTGCCGCAGTCCGGGCCGTTAGCGCGCGGCATCTTCACGACGCTGTTCGTCGATCTGCCGCCGGGAACGACCGAGGACGCCGTGCGCGCGGCGTTCGCCGAGGAGTACGCGGACGCGCCGTTCGTGCGCCTGCGGGACGGCACGCCGCGCATCGCCCACGTACGCGGCACGAACTTCTGCGACGTCTCCGTGACCGTCGCCGAGGGCATCGCCGTCGTGCTCGCGGCCATCGACAACCTCGGCAAGGGCATGGCGTCGCAGGCGGTGCAGAACCTCAACCTGATGTTCGGCCTCCCGGAGACGAGCGGGCTGCTGGTGCCGGGGACGCGGCCGTGAGCGCGGTCCCGGGCGTGACCGGGCTCGGCGGCGAGGAGGCCCGCGCGCTCGAGGCGCGCCACGGCATCGCGACGTACGCGCAGTTCCCTCTCACGATCGTGCGCGGCGCGGGCTGCTGGGTGTGGGACGCGGACGGGCGGCGGCTGCTGGACTTCTACGGCGGCCACGCCGTCGCGCTGACGGGGCACTGCCACCCGCGCGTCGTGGCGTCCCTTCGCGCGCAGGCCGGGCGGCTGCTCTTCTACAGCAACGCGGTGTCGAGCGACGTGCGCGCGGCGGCGCTGCGCGACCTGGCGGGGACGGCGCCGGCCGGCATGTCGCGCTCCTTCCTCTGCAACTCGGGCGCCGAGGCCAACGAGGCGGCGATCAAGATGGCGCGGCGCACGAGCGGCCGGCGCAAGGTCGTGTCGCTCGAGGGCGGCTTCCACGGCCGCACGATGGGCGCGCTCTCGGCGACCCATCTCGGGCACTACCGATCCGACTACGCGCCTCTCGTGCCGGACCACGTGTTTGCGCCGTTCGGAGACCTGGACGCGGTGCGCGCGCTCCTCGACGACGACACCGCGTCGGTGATGCTCGAGCCGATCCAGTCGATGGGCGGCATGCGCACGGCGGACGCGACGTATCTGCGCGGGCTGCGGGAACTGTGTGACGAGCACGGCGCGCTGCTGCACTTCGACGAGGTGCAGACCGGGCCCGGGCGCACGGGCGCGTGGTGGTACGGCGACCACTGCGGCGTCGCGCCGGATCTGATCAGCACGGCCAAGGGCCTGGGGAGCGGCGTGCCGGTGGGCGCACTGCTGGTCGCGGACCGCGTCTCGGAGAAGATCGCACTCGGCGATCAGGGCACGACGTTCGGCGGCGGGATGCTGGCGTCGGTGGCGATCTCGGCGACGATCGCCATCATCCGCGAGGAGGGTCTGCTCGAGAACGCGACGCGGCGCGGGCGGGAGATCCGCGAGGGGGCGGGCGCGCTGCCCGGCGTGACGGGCTTCCGCGGCCGCGGCCTGCTGCTCGGCATCGTGCTCGAGCGCCCGGCGAAGGACGTCGCCGCGATGCTGCGCGAGAAGAACGTACTGACCGGCGCGACGCCCGGCGACCCGCACGTCCTGCGCCTCCTGGCGCCGCTCGTCGCGGGCGACGCGGAAGTCGGCGCGTTCCTTACCGCCCTCGCGGAGGTGCTCGGTGCCTGAGCAGCGGACGGACGGACATGCCGCGGCGATGTCGGGACATCCGGGGAGGGCACGTAGGCCCTCCCCTACGACGGCCAAGGCCACGGCGCGCCAGGTACGAACGTTCGGCGGGACGGGGGGCATCGCGACCACGCGCCGGGCACGGCCGCTCAGCGGGGCGGCGGGTGGCGCGACCGAGCACCGCGCACAGACGTTCGGCGGGACGGCGGGCATCGCAACGGCGCAACGGGCACGGCCATTCGGCGGGGCGGCGGGTGACGCAACGGCGCGCCGGGCGCGGATGTTCGGCGCGACCGGGGGCCGCGCGGCGCGGGGCGGGGACGCGCCACCGATCACCGCCGTAGGGGCGACCCAATGTGGTCGCCCCGAACGTTCGGAGTTCGCCACGAATCGTCCTCCGTCGCCGGCCGCGGAGGTGTGCGGTGGATAGGCTGCTGTCGCTGGCCGACGCGCCGGGGGACGGGCTGCGGGCACTGCTGCGGCTGGCGGCGCGCATCAAAGCGGAGGGGCCGGACCCGGGGCTGCTCGCGGGCCGGCAGGTGGCGCTGCTGTTCCTCAATCCGTCGCTGCGCACCCGCACGTCGATGGAACTGGCCGCGGCGTCGCAGGGCGCGCACGTCGTCACGCTGACTCCCGGCGCGGACGCGTGGAAGGTGGCGACCGAGCGCGGCGTGGTCATGGACGGTGAGGAGGCGGAGCATCTCGTGGACGCCGCGCGCGTGCTGTCCGATATGGTGGATCTGCTCGGCGTGCGGACCTTCGCCGGGATGCGCTCCTTCGACGCGGATCGGGGCGAACCCGTGCTGACCACCGTCGCGGCGGAGTCCGGCGTCCCGGTCGTCAACATGGAGTCCGCCCTCGACCATCCGCTGCAGGCGCTGGCGGATCTCCTGACGCTGCAGGAGGAGATCGGCGAGGACCTCTCCGGCGTGCCCGTCACGCTGACGTGGGCGCCCCACCCCAAGGCGCTGCCGATGGCCGTCGCCGCGGCGTTCCTGCGCGGCGCCGCGCGCATGGGCATGGACGTGCGCGTCGCGGCGCCGCCGAAGATGTCGCTTCCGGAGACGTTGCTGGGCGAGGCCCGCGCGCTGCTGCCCGGCGCCGGGAGCATCACGGCGACCGACGACCAGGACGCGGCATGCCGCGGCGCGCGGGCCGTCTACGCCAAGGCATGGGCCGCGCCCGCGCAGTACGGCGCCCCGCCGCAGGACGTGCGTGCCGCGCAGCTCGCGCATCGCGACTGGACGATCGACGAGCGTGCGATGGACCTCGGCGACGACGCGATCTTCCTGCACTGTCTGCCCGTACGGCGCAACATGGTCGTCACGGACGGCGTCCTCGACGGCCCGCGCTCGCGTGTCGTCGCCGAAGCGGGCAACCGCCTGCACACGGCGCGCGCCGTCCTCGCGTCGATCCTGGGAGGTACACGATGAGCGGCATGCAGGACGTACAGATCCTGATGCAGGCGTTGCCCTACATCCGCGAGCACCGCGGCAGGACGTTCCTCCTGAAGTTCGGCGGCGCGCTCGTCGAGGACCGCGACGCACTGGCCTCCCTCGCGCAGGACATCGCGCTGCTGACGGCCGTGGGCATCCGCGTCTGCGTCGTGCACGGCGGCGGCCCGCAGGCCACGGCGCTCGCGGGCCGGCTGGGCCTCGAGTCGCAGTTCGTCGAGGGGCGGCGCATCACCGACTAGGACACGCTCGAGGTCGCCAAGATGGTCTTCGCCGGGAAGATCAACCTGGAGATCCTCGCCGCCCTGCGCGGCGCGTCGCTGCGGGCCGTCGGGCTGTCGGGCGTGTCGGGCGACCTGATCGACGCCACACGCCGCGCGCCGACCGAGTACACCGACGACGACACCGGCGAGAAGCGTCTCGTGGACATGGGCCACGTCGGCGACATCGCGAGCGTGGACACGTCGCTGCTGCGCGAGCTGATGGACTCGGGCCACGTGCCCGTGGTGGCCTCCCTCGCCGCGGACCGCGAGGGCAACGTGCTCAACGTCAACGCCGACACGGTCGCGACGCGCCTGGCGATGGACCTCGGCGCGGACAAGCTGATGTTCCTGACGAACGTGGACGGCGTGCTGCGCGATCCCGCCGAGCCGGCGTCGCGTATCAGCTCCATCGCGGCGCGGGGGATCGAGGAACTGATCGCGAACGGGACCATCGGCAGGGGCATGATCCCGAAGGTGCAGAACGCCATCGACGCGGCGCGCGGCGGCGTGGCGCGCGTCCACGTGCTGAACGGCGAGGCGCCCCACACGCTGCTGCTCGAGCTCTTCACGAAGCAGGGGGCCGGCACGCTGATCACGCGCCACGAGGAGCACGAGCGCTACCTCGAGGAACGTTGATGATGGGCGCCGCCCTGCCGCTCGGTGACGCCGTCGCGCTGACGCAGCGGCTCGTCGCCGTGCCCAGTGTCTCGGGCGACGAGCACGCCGTCATGGAGCTGCTCGCAGCGGGTCTCGCGGACGCGGGCCTCGACCCCGTGCGCTCGGGCCGCAACGTCTGGACGTCGATCGAGGGCCGTCCGGGCGCGCGCACGCTGCTGTTCGAGGCGCACATGGACACGGTTCCCGCGACGAACGAGTGGACGCGCGATCCGTTCGCGGCGGCGCGGGCGGACGGGCGCATCCACGGGCTCGGCGCCAACGACACGAAGGGCGGCGGCGCGGCCATGTTGTGCGCATTCGCGGCGCTGGCCCGCGACCGCGACTTCGACGGCACGCTCGTCTTCGCGGCGACGTGCGACGAGGAGACCGGCGGCGAGGGTCTCGAGACGATCCGCGCGGAGCTCCCGGCGCTCACCGGCGCCGTGATCGCCGAGCCGACGGCGCTGCGCGTCGCGACGTGCCAGCGCGGGCTGATGCGCGTGGTCGTCGTCTGCGAGGGCCGCGCCGCGCACGCCGCGCGCCCCTGGCAGGGCGTGAACGCCATCGAGCTGGCGCTCGCGGACCTCGCCGCGCTGCGGGCCATCGAAGCGCCGGACACCCATCCGCTGCTCGGCCGCGCGACGCTGACGCCGACGCTGATCGCAGGCGGCGCGGCGGCCAACGTCGTGCCGCCGACCTGCCGCTACACGCTCGACGGCCGCCCGACGCCGGCGCATGACAACGCCTGGTGGGAGGAGCGCATCCGCGCGGCGGTGTCGGGACGGATCAAGGTCTTCCGCGCGCGCATGACGCCCGTGGACACGGACGCCGGTGACCCGCTCGTCGTCGCGGCGCTGCAGGCCGCCGGCACGGGCGGGCCGATCGGCTTCGGGGGCGTGTCGGACCTCTTCCACGTGCGCGACGTGCCGGGCATCGTCCTCGGACCGGGGCGCGCGGAGCAGAGCCACAAGGCCGACGAGTGGATCGAGATCGCGCAGATCGAGCGCGCGGTGGACGTCTACACGACGCTCGCCCGCGGTTACCTGACGGGGAGCAAGCCATGAGCGCCCGGAAGACGACACGACGGAGCGCGGGCGGCGGCAGGCGCGCGGTGCTCTGGGGCGGACGCTTCGGCGGCGGGCCGGCGGAGTCCCTGCGGCGCATCGGCGACTCGCTGCACTTCGACCGGCGGCTGGTGGACCAGGACCTGCGCGGGTCGATCGCCCACGCACGCATGCTCGGCGCGTGCAAGATCATCGCCGCGAGCGACGCGCGCAAGATCGTGCGCGAGCTCGCGCGCATGCGGCGGCAGATCGCGAAGGGCGAGCTCGTCGTGACGGGCGACGACGAGGACGTGCACTCCTGGATCGAGCGCACGCTGACCGCGCGCATCGGCGACGCGGGCGCCAAGCTGCACACGGCGCGCAGCCGCAACGATCAGGTGGCCACCGCCTTCCGGCTCTGGCTGCGCGAGGAGACGGCCGGGCTGGACGCCTCCGTCGCCGCTCTGATGGACGCCCTCGTCCTACAGGCGCAGGAGGTGCTGGGCGTCATCGTGCCCGCCTACACGCACCTGCAGCGGGGACAGCCGACGCTCCTGTCGCATCAACTTCTGGCGTACGTCGAGATGCTGTCCCGCGACCGCGCGCGCTTCGCGGACCAGGTGGCGCGCATGAACGAGTGCCCCCTCGGCGCCGGTGCTGCGACCGGCGTGCCGTACGACATCGACCGCGGGGCGACGGCGCGCGAGCTGGGCTTTTCCCGCCACACCGCGAACTCCATGGACACCGTGGCGGACCGCGACTTCGCGGCCGAGTGGCTCGCGGCGGCGGCGATCCTGGCGGTGCACGTGTCGCGGCTGGCGGAGGACGTCTGCCTCTGGGCGTCGTCGGAGTGGGGACTGCTGGCCCTCGGCGACGCGGTCTCGACGGGCTCCTCGATCATGCCCCAGAAGCGCAACCCCGACGGCGCGGAGCTGGCGCGTGGCAAGACCGGCCGCGTGGTCGGACACCTGACGGCGCTGCTGACGACGATGAAGGGCCTGCCGCTGACCTACGACCGCGACCTGCAGGAGGACAAGGAGGGCGTCTTCGACGCGCTCGACACGGTGTTCGCCTGTGTGGACGTGATGAACGACACGATCCGGCACAGCCGCTTCCGGCCGCAGGCCGCGGCGCGGTTGCTCACCGGCGGGCACCTGCTCGCGACTGAGTTGGCGGACTTCCTGGTCGGGCGCGGCGTGCCCTTCCGTCACGCCCACGAGGTCGTCGGCGAGGTCGTGCGCGCCGCCGAGGCGCGCGGCGTCGATCTGTCGGAGCTGTCGGCGGCGGACATCGCAGCGCTGGACGAGCGCTTCGCGGGCTGCGAGAGCGCGCTGGACTTCGCCGCGGCCGTGAACCGCCGCGACCACGTGGGCGGGACCGCCACCCGCCGCGTCCGCACCGCCCTGCGCACCTGGCGCCGCCGACTCGGGTAGCGCCGCCGGCGACACGTCTCGGGCGCGAGTATCAGGCGGTAGCCGCTCGGGCGCGGGTATCGTCGCCGTTCGCCATGGACGACGACGTGCTCCCCGGCCCGCTGACGGACGCTGCGTTGCGCGCGCGGCTGGCGGCGCCCGAGGGTGACTGGCGCAGCGAGGACGGTCTGCGCGACTCCGCCGTGCTGGTCGTGCTCGTCGAGCGCGGCGGCGTCGATCACCTGCTCTACAACGTGCGCCAGGGCGACCTGCCGTCGCACGCCGGGCAGGTCTGCTTCCCGGGCGGCGCGCGGGAGAAGGGCGAGGACGCGGTCACGTGCGCGCTGCGCGAGACGCGCGAGGAAGTGGGGCTGCCCGCGGCGTCGCTGCGCGTCGTCGCGAGGCTCCCGGACCGCGTTTCCATCGCGGGCTTCCTGGTCGCTCCTTTCGTCGCGCGGCTGGATGGACCGCGCGCCTACGTGCCCGACGCACGGGAGGTGGCGGACGTCTTCGAGGTGCCGCTCCCGGCGCTGTGCGAGCAGCGGCGCTGGCGCCTCCGCAACGTGGACGATCCGAGTGGACGCTTCCGCGCCATCCCGTACTTCGACCACGCCGGCTACACGGTCTGGGGACTGACGGGGATCATCACGCAGGCCTTCGTGCGCGCGGCGGTCGGCTTCGATCCGGGCTGCGCACCGCGCCCGTCGGCGTGAGCCCGGGGGGCCGCGACGCGCGCTACCGCACCAGCCGCCGCTCCATCCTGCGGACACCCCAGGAGCCGAGGACGAGCGCGGTGAGCAGCACGACGAACGGGCTCACCCACGTCCACGACGCACTCGCGTGCGCCGGCCCCGAGGTGAGCAGACGGAAGGTCTCGATGACGTGGAACATGGGGGTCGCGAAGGCGATCTCGCGCAGGGGCGTGGGGAGTTCCTGGACGGGGAACATGAGGCCGGAGAAGAACACCATCGGCGTCAGTCCGGCGGTGAAGAAGAACTGGAACTGGCTGATGTTCGAGACGACCGACGTCACGAGGAAGCCGAGTCCGCCGAAGGCCAGCGCGGTGACGAAACCCGCCACCGGCGCCAGCACGATCCAGCCCGACGAGACGGCCCCCGCCACGGCGAGCACGACGGCCACGATCGTCGTGTAGAAGAGCCCCTTCGTGGCGCACCACAGCAGCTCGCCGAGGAACACGTCGCGCGGCGTGATCGGCGAGTTCAGCATCGAGTCGTAGGCGCGCTGGTAGCGCAGGCGCACGAACGTTGCGTGCGTGGCCTCGAAGGCCGCCGTGTAGAGCGCCGTCATGCCGAGGATGCCGGCCGCCATGAACTCCCGGTACGGCAGCCCGTTGAACTCCGCCGAGATGTAGCGCCCGACGCCGACACCGACGGCGAGGAGCAGCAGCAGCGGCTCGAGAACGGCGGGCGTCGCGTTGGCGAAGAGGCTGTCGGCGTAGACGCGCGCGTGGCGCATCCACACACTGAACAGGCGCATGGCGACGGATGGCGGCGGCGGCGGACCATGGCGCGGCGGCGTGTAGCCGGCGTCACGCATCGAGGGACCGCCCGGTCAGCTTCAGGAACACGTCCTCGAGTGACGCGGCACGCGCGAGCGTGCGGCCGCCGCCGTGCTGCGCCGCCCACGCGAGCAGCGTCTCCCGATCGTCGTGGAACACGAACAGACGGTCGCCGTAGCGCTCGACGAGCGCGCCCTCCGGAGCGTCGGCAGCGCTGGCATCGCTGGCATCGCAGGCATCGCGCGACGGGCGCTCCGTCGTGCGGCCGCTGCCGTGCGCCGCGCCGCCCGCGATCTCGGTCTCGACGACGTGCGCCGGGAGGTGCTCACGGATGAGCGCGTCGGGCGCGTCCTCGGCCACGAGCCGACCGCGGTGCAGGATGCCGACGGTGTCCGCGAGTTGCGCGGCCTCCTCCATGTAGTGCGTGGTCAGGAGGCTGGTCAGCCCGCGCGCGCGCAGCCGCCGCAGGGCCGCCCATATGGCGTGGCGCACCTGCGGATCGAGGCCGGTGGTCGGTTCGTCGAGGATCATCATCTCGGGGTCGCTGAGGAGCCCGCGGGCGATGGAGAGCCGCCGGCGCATGCCGCCCGAGAGCGCGACGACGCGCGTGGTCTCGCGCCCGGAGAGTTCCATGAACTCGAGGAGCTGCGCCGCCCGTTCGCGGAAGGCCACGCCGCGCAGACCGAAGAAGAGGCCGTAGACGTGGAGGTTGCGCAGCACGTCGAGCTCCTCGTCGAGCCCGTCCTCCTGCGGCACGACGCCGAGCCGCGTCTTGACCTCGACCTGGTGCTCCCACGGGTCCATGCCGAACACGTGCACGTCGCCGTCGTCACAAGGCGAAACGCCGCCGATGATGCGCGAGAGCGTGGACTTGCCCGCGCCGTTGGGGCCCAGCAGGGCGTAGCAGGTGCCCGGGCGGATCTGGAGATCGACACCGTCCACCGCCGTGAGGTCGCCGAAGCGCTTGACGACGCCGCGGGCCGCGACGACGGGTGCGTCGTTCACGTCGCGTTCGGCGCCCACGTCCATCATCCGCGCTTTCTATCAGCCCGGCCCGCAACACGCGTGCGCGTTCGGTCGTGCGCCGCGAGCCTGCTCCGCATGGGCCGTCCACGCACGCGGCGGTCAGTCGGCTTCGGGAACTGAGAGGACGACGGTGGCGCCGAACGTGACGCCGTCGCCGCGCAGCCGCGCCAGTTCGAGGGCGGCCGGCGCATCCGGCTGCGGCTTCTTGCGCCAGACCACCTTGCCGTTCAGCTCGATGGTGACCGTCCTGCCGACGTCGAGCATGCGCGGCGAGATGAGTACGGCGATCTCGTCGCAACCCTCGGCGCTGACGCGGAGCGTCTGTCCGTCGATCTCGCCGGCGATGCGGCACGGCGCCCCCCACGGGTTGAACTCGGCGGCCGCGATCCCGAGTGCGCGCAGCCAGTAGGCGTCCGGCCTCGCGCCGGAGACGATCCTGCGCTCGAACTTCGCGGGGTTCGGGTCGCGGCGGCGCTGCGCCATCTCGGGCCAGATCTCACCGAAGCGCGAGAACACGCCCTTCATGTGCCCACCGCCCTCCGTCGGCCGGAAGTCGATGATGCCCCCGGCCTTCTCGACATCCGCCGCCATACCCTGCGCCTGCGCGAAGGGACACGTCGGGTCGGCGGTGCCGTGCAGCACGTAGAGCGGGACGTTCAGGACGTTGGGGACGAGCCTGCGGACGTGGAACGTCACGGCTCCGACGGGGGCCGCGGCCGCCCAGCGATCCGGCGCGAACTGCGCGAGCCACCACGTCCAGTAGCCGGTCTGGGAGATGCCCTGCACGTAGACGCGATCGGGGTCGATCGGATAGCGCAGGCACGCGTCGCGCACGGCGTCCATGACGAGCGACGCGATAGCGTCCAGGTTCTCGGGACCCATCGGCCGCCGCGGCGGCGCCGTCCACGCGGCGTAGCGGCCGTCGCTCGAGAGCGCGTCGAGAACGCGCGTCCGGACGTAGACGACGTCGTCCTCGCAGCCCGCCGCGCCCAGCCACGTCCGCATGCCCACCTCGCGCTCCCGCGGCGCGTTGTCCTTCCATGATGCGTGGCCGATGTCGAGAACGAGGGGGACGAGGCCCTTGGGGCGCTTTTTCGGCAGGATCGCCGAGTACGTCCACGTCTCGCCGCCGGACTCGTACTCGATCCCGTCGCTGAAGCCGCCCTTCCAGGTGTCGCCCGGGACGGACGCGGCGACGAGTTCCTCGATCTCCGCGATGGTCAGTTTCCGCGCGGCGGCGGAGACGCGTTCCCAGATCCTGGTCCGCTGCTCCTCGCCCGGCTCACGAACGTAGGCGGCGAAGGCCTTACCGAGCTTGCGCCGCACGGCAGCGGACACGGGCGTGGCCTCGGCCCGCAGCGCACTCGCGCAAAGCGCCGCGAGGGCCGTCGCGCCCAACGAGACGATGGCCGCCCACCTGCCGGGAATCGCTGTTCGCACGGCCGTTCGCACCTCCCGGAGTCCATCGTACCCGACGCCGGAAGGGCGCGTTCGCGTCGGCGTCATTGCGGGTGCGGGCGCGCGAGCTGCGCCGCGCGTCCCCGGCGCGGCCGCACGCCAACGACGGGCCCCAAGAAGGGGCCGCGGCTTCCGCTCTCTCGGGGACAGGATCACCGACACGGCGATCCCGGAGCTTCCACCGCAGCCCACAATCACGACGCAGCGAGCACCGCGCCGGATGCGGCTTTTCGACGCTGTCTTCGAAACTGTCCCCGGCGGCCACGGAGGCGCCGCGGCGAGCTACGTCGCGGTGGCCTCACCCGTCGGCGCCCTGCGGCCAGACGCGGCGGGGACTCGGACGCCCAGCACGTGCGCGAGGAAGGCTCTCTTGTCGGCGGGCTCGTCGATGATCTTGGCCGTCGGCCTGCCCGCGCCATGCGCGGCCCGGGTCTCGACGCGGATCAGACACGACGGCCCCTCGGCTCACCAGCCGCGGCACGGACGCCACGCGACGACGATCTCGTCACCGCAACCCCCGGCGTCGCCGCCCCGCCCGCGCAACGCCCGGCACGCCCGCCTCGCCCTCGCAACTCCCGGCATCGCCCGCCCCGCCCTCGCAACGCCCGGCATCGCCCGCCCCGCCCTCGCCCCGCCCTCGCAACGCCCGGCATCGCCCGCCTCGCCCTCGCGTCGCCCGGTGTGCCGGCCTCGCCCTCGCGACTCCCGGTGTAGGGTTGACCCATTGTGGTCAACCCGGAGGTCCCTGGCGCGCACGGCTGTCGTCACGCCTCGCGACGTACTCCGGTTGCTGGCGGATGGCGGCGGATGCCGGCGGATGGCGGCGGACGCGGGATCGAGGGGACGCGGAGACGCGAGAGCGCGCCCGACCGGCCGTTCGGGGGGCGGGCTGCGCCCGCCTGGGTACGCCATTGCCGGGGCGGTGATCGAACCTCCGGGGCCGG
>JAJRVY010000156.1 GCA_024277065.1 Planctomycetota bacterium | reverse complement strand
CGCTCACGGCAGCACCCGCAACCAGGTCTCACGCGACAACGTTCCGAGGACGAAGAGCGCCAGCCCGAGCAGCAGCACGGGGGCGAAGGCCTCGATGAGCCTGTGGCGTGGCTGCGGCAGCGCGCTCGTCTCGAGGCCGTCGATGGCCGCGTAGACGGCGGCCACGTCCGCCGCGCTGCGCGCCTCGAAGAAGGCCCCGCCGGTGCGGGCGGCCAGAAGGCGGAGCTGCGACGTGTCCACGCCCGCGACGTCGCCGGCGGCCACGGCGTAGACCTTCACACCGAGCGCCGCGCACAGTTGCGCCGCGTGCGCCGGCGCGATCTCGCCCGGGTGGTCCGCAGTCGCCACGTTCTCCTCGCCGTCCGTCAGCACGACCACGATGCGCGAGGAAGCCGTGCTCTCCTGCAGGAGCTGCGCCGCCCGCGCGACCGCGTTGCCGATGCCCGTCGCATCCTCGGGCCCGTCGCTCTGCACCGTCTCCACGGCGGCCAGGAGCGCGGCGAGCGCGTCGTGGTCGAGCGTCGGCGGGCACACGACGTCGGCGTAGCGCGCGAAGCGGATCAGGGCGATGCGATCGTGCGGGCGGTCGGCGACGAAGCGCGCCGCGGCCCGGCGCGCGACGTCGAGCCGCGAGCCGCGCGCCGCCATGTCCGTCGCGGTCATCGAGGACGAGACGTCGAGGCAGATCGCGATGTCGATGCCGGGGACGCGGACGGCGACCGGCGCGCGGCGCACCGGGCGCGCGAGCGCCACGAGGAGCAGGAGCAGTCCGGCCAGGCGCAGCGCCGGCGCCGCCGGCCGCAGCGCGCTGCGGAGTGTCGGCGGCAGGCCGCCCGCGAGGAGTCCGGCGGGCGCGAAGGTCACCGTCCGGCGGCGGCGTCCGAGCCACCAGGCGAGGACCACCGGCGCGGCTCCGAGGAGCACCCACGGATGGAGCAGGGTCACGCCCGTCAGCGACCGCAGGAGAGCATTCATCGCGGTCCCTCGTCCGCCGTGGCGCGCACGAGTTCGCGGGCCGCTTCGAGAGTGCGTTCGCGCGCCGCGGCGTCCGGGCGCACGCGGGCGAAGCGCACGAGCACGCACTGCGCCAGCACGTCGCGCAGCCCCGGTGCGAGGCCAGGTGCGAGGCCCGCGCCGTGCCGCGACGCGGCGGCCAGCAGCTCGTCGCTCGTCCACTCCGGTGCGCCGAGCGCGAACTGCGCACGGACGTACTCGCGCAGGGCGTTCGAGATCGCGTCATGGAGCGGTCGCGGATCGTCGCCGGCGACGTGCTCCTCCGCCGCGCCGAGCGCCCGCAGCGCGACCTCGGCCGGCGGCTCCGGCGGCGGCGGCGACGCCGCGGCAACGGCGGCGGCGGCGAGCGGCACGCGAGCGCGCCGCAAGCGGCGGGAGTGCGTGACGAGGAGCGCGGCGAGGCCCGCGGCGAGCGCCATCGCGAGCCAGACGCCGAAGGAGCGGGAGCGAGGCAGCAGACCGCCGGGCAGTTCCACGTCCGCGTCGTCGCCGATCACGGGCGCCGCGCGCACGCGAACGTCCAGGGCGTCGCCCGTCACGACGACCTCGTCCCCGCCGCCGCGCGCGGTTGCGACGAACAGCGGCGGCAGGACGCGCACGTCACCCGGCGTGACCGCGAGCGCCCGGAAGCGGCGCGTCTCGACGACCACGCCGGCGCTCTCCCGGCGGTCCACGTCCAGCGCGTGCACGAGCAGCGGGGCGAGCGTCTCATCGTCCCACGACTCCGCGACGAGATCCGCCGGCCACGAGCGCGTCACGGTGACGGCGAAGGTCTCTCCGAGCGCGACCTCGTGAACGCCCGCCGCAATGCGCACGGCCGGGACGTCCACCGGCCGCGCCTCCGCGCCGCAGGCCGCCAGAGTGAGCAGCGCGAGGCACGCGGCGCCGCGAGGCCTCACCGCTTGGCCCCCCTCTCCTCGCGCATCCGGAAGAAGCGCCGGATGGGGCGCGCGATGGCGTCGGTGTCGCGCTCCCGCGGGACGCGCACGTCCATCAGGTCCACGTTCGCGCGCCCGATGGCGGCGCTCGTCCGCGCGCGCCACGCCGCGACGGACTCGGCGTAGGCGCGGCGCACGCGGGCGCTGCCCCAATCGACGACCCTCTCGCTCCCGGTCTCGGGGTCGCGCAGGCGCATCATGCCGCGCGCTGGAGCGTCGAGCTCGGGAGTCAGCACGCGCACGGCGACGACGTCGTGGCGCCGGGCGCAGAGCGACAGGGCGCGCTCCCAGTCGCCCGCGAGGAAGTCCGAGACGACGAACACGATCGCGTGCCGCGGCACGACGCGCGACGCGAACTCGAGCGCCGCCGCCAGACGCGAGCCGCGGCCCGCCGGCCGCTGGGCCAGGCAGTCGCGAACGACGCGCAGGGCATGGGGCACGCCCTTGGCCGCCGGCACGTAGCGATCGACGCCCTCGCTGCACGCGATCAGGCCGACCTTGTCGTCACTGCGCACCGCGGCGAGGGCCAGACACGCGCAGACGCGCGCCGCCATCTGCCGCGCGGACCAGTGTGAGAACCCACCGTCCATCGACGCCGAGATGTCGAGCACGAACACCAGCGTCTGTTCGCGCTCCTCGGTGTACTCCTTGACGAACGGCCGGCCCATGCGCGCCGTCACGTTCCAATCCACCTTGCGCGGATCGTCGCCCTCGACGTACTCGCGCACGGTGTCGAACTCGAGACCGGCGCCGCGAAAGACCGCGCTGTACCCACCGGCGAGCGCGCCGCCCACGAGCCGCCGCGAGAGGACGTCGATGCGCCGCACCTCCTCGAGCAGCTCCTGCAGCTCGCCGCCCCGGTCGGCCGCCATCACGGCACCGGGACGGTGTCGAACACCTTCTGGATGACGTCCACCGAGGAGACGCCCTCGGCCTCCGCCTCGTACGTGGTCAGGACGCGATGGCGCAGCACGTCCATGCCGACGGCCTTCACGTCGTGCGGCGTGACGAACCCGCGTCCGGCGAGGAACGCGCGTGCGCGCGCCGCCTGCGTCAGCGCGATCGACGCGCGCGGCGACGCGCCGTAGAGGATCAGCGGCGTCAACTCGCCGAGCCCCGCATCGGCCGGGCGCCGCGTCGCGAACACCAGGTCGAGCACGTACGTGAGCACACGCTCATCGACGTAGATCCGGTCGAGCAGCGCCCGCGCCGCCACGATCTGTGCGGGTTCGGCCACGCGGCGCACGGCGGCGGGCCTCCCCGTCTTCGCCATGCGCAGCACGATCTCGCGCTCGTCGCTCTTGGTCGGGTAGTCGATGACGATCTTCAGCATGAAGCGATCGACCTGCGCCTCGGGCAGCGGGTACGTACCCTCGAGTTCCACCGGGTTCTGCGTCGCGAGCACGAGGAACGGCTCCGGGAGCGCGCGCGTCTCCCCCGCCAGCGAGACCTGCCGCTCCTGCATCGCCTCGAGCAGCGCCGACTGCACCTTCGCCGGCGCGCGGTTGATCTCGTCGGCCAGGACGAAGTGCGCGAACACCGGCCCCTCGCGCACCGTCCACGCGCCGCTCTTGGGGCTGAAGACGTGCGTGCCGAGGAGGTCCGTCGGCAGCAGGTCGGGCGTGAACTGGATGCGCCGGAACGAGCCACCGAGCGCCGTCGCGAGGGACTCGACGGCGAGGGACTTGGCCAGCCCCGGCACGCCCTCGAGCAGCACGTGGCCGTCGGCGAGGAGCCCGATCATCATGCCGTCGAGCAGTTTCTGCTGCCCGACGATCACGCTGCCGACCTCGCGCACGACGTCCGTCACGAAGCCGCACTCGTCCTCGATGCGAGCGGCCAGGGAGGCGGCGTCGGTCACGGGCGATCCGGGAGGAGGTACTCGGGCGGCAACGCGCCGAGCGCCTGCTCGACGCGCGCCGCGTCGTCCAGACGCTCGTCCACGCGCAGCTTCGACAAGATGATCTGGGCCGTCTCGACGGGCGTGACGCCGACACCGTCGCGCGATCCGGCGGCGTCGCGATCCCGCGCGAGCGAAGCCAGAACGTCGTCGATCGCCGCGTCGATGTCACCGAGCTGGTACGCCGTGCGTGCCCGTCCGGCGAGCGCGAACGCCGCCAGCCGGTCGGCGCTGCCGCGGCTCGCCGGGTTGCGCTCGATGGCGCGGTCGAGGAGTGGCACGGCGCGGCCGTAGGCGTCGCGCGCGGCCTCCGCGTTCCCGGACCGCCGGTGATAGTCGGCGGCGACCATCGACGCGTAGCCCGCGAACCAGGCGAGATCGCGGGCGTGATCCGGCGCCGCGAGCAGCGCCGCGTACGCCGGCTCCAGCGCGTCGATGCCGTCGCGTCGCAGGATGCGATCTCGCAGACGCTTGTGGAGCACGGACGAGTTGGGGAAGCGCGCGAGCCCCTTGTCGAGGACACGCGCCGCCCGGCGCCGGGCGCGCAGCCACTCGAGCGTATCGTAGTGCCACGCCACCTGCTCCGCGGTCCCCTGCGGGTGCTGCAGGAGGACGGTGTAGGCCGCATCCAGGTCGGTCAGCCACGCCGCGGGCCACTTCTTGCGCTCCTTGACGGCCGCCATGATCGACTTGAAGCGCGACTCCGCGAACACCGTCAACACCGCCATCGCGGTCCAACTCGGTTCCCCCGGAGGCAGCGCCGCGACGGCTGGCGCGGCGCGCGCGTACGCCGTCTCGGTGTCGCCGGCGTAGTACGCGACGAGCGCCGGCACGCCGTCCACGCGCCAGTCGCGGGAGCCGAGTTCCGCCGCCCGCGCGGCCGATCGCGCCGCGAGATCGTAGTTGTGGCGCTCGAACACGCGCGCGAGACGCGGGCTGTCCTCGAACGTGGGCCGCGCCTTGCGCGCCATCTCGAGCGACGTCTCGGCCAGTTCCACGTACGCCGTCGCGTTCGAGGGATCGGCGGCGCACGCGGCCTCGCGCCGGCGCTGCTGCGCCTCGAGCGCCAGCCACGCGGCGCTGACCTCCGGCGGCTTCCCGGTGCCCCCGCCGTAGGTGGCGCCGCCCCCGGCGCCGTCCTCGGCCGACGCTTCGAGCGCCTGGGACCAGCCCGCGACGTCGAGCGTTCCGGAGCTGCTGTCCAGCCCGCGGTTGACGACCGCCAGCCACCACGCTTTGCGCGACGACGAGCCCATGCGTTCCAGAGCGGCGATCAGGGCCTCGCGCTCGGCGCTCTCCATCGGGACGCGCAGCGCCTCGGCGATGAGGTCCGCGGCCTGCGGCGCGTCCGTCGCGGCCAGCGCCCGGCGAGCCGCACGGCTCAGTTCCGTGTCGAAGCCGAACACCGCCAGCCGCAAGAGGTCGATGGGCGCCGCGTCCGCACTCGCCTGCGCGGCATCCAGGAGTCTGCGGCGCAGGGCCTCGTCGCCGCCGCGATACGCCTGCTCGACGGCCTCGCGATCGGCGACGTGGCGGCTGCCCACACGCTCGGTCACCGGGCGGTCCCCGCGCACGATCGTGCGCGTCTCGACGTTGCGCTGCGCGGTGCCCTCGCGAATGGCGTCGAAGACCGACGCCGTGTCGTTGGCGTAGTAGACGTCGTAGACCTCGGACTCGTCGAGCTCGACCATGATGTGGCGCGGCGCGATGCGGCGACCGTCCAGGTACTTCTCGAAGATGATCGGCTCGAGGGCGATGTGCTCGCCGCACGTCACGCTGCCGAAGCGCGGGCACAGGATGCGCCCCCCGGCGTCGTCGTGGTCCCGTGGCGTGTGGCGGTAGACCGACGCGATCACGCAGACATAGGGTTCGTAGAGAGCGGCCACCTCGGGCTGGCGATAGCGGATGCCGGCGTAGTGCTCGCTGGCGATCTCGCCGTCCATGTTGATGCAGACGAGGATCGGCTTGCGCGTCTCGCGCGCGACGGCGAGGGCGTCGTCCCACGTGCGCTGGAACGTGATGAGGCAGGGCCTCGCCCAGTCCTGCGCCGTCGGCGCCGGCCACATGCGCTCGCGCCCGACGTCCGCGCCTTCACGGGTGCCGAGGGTCGGCGGCGGTGGTCCCCCGCCGGTACCGGGTTCGCCGCTTCCGCCCCCACCGTCCTGCGCCGCGGCCACGGACGCGGCGAGCGGCAGGTATCCCAGGATCAACGCCGCGACGAGCGCGGTCCTTCGAATCGTCGCGGCGTCCACGTGATCGTTCCTCCCGGCCGCTCGCTCGGCCTACCCGAGCGCTTGAATCTACAGGATCGGCCAGGCAAACGGTCGGGGCTACTCGCCGGAGTCGGAGTCGCCGAACGAGTCCCAGGCCCACTTCTGCTCGAAGGCGTAGCCCATCTGGTCCGGCGGGTTGGGGAGCAGGAAGCCGAACACGTCACCGAAGCCGTACGCCACGCGGCTCATCGAGAACCACAGGCCCTTGCCGAGGCCGGTCAGGACGCGCCCTTCGCCGGCGCCCTTGATCGTCTGCCCGGGCAGTTCCAGGATGCCGCCGAAGCCGTTGCCGAGACCGCGCACCAGCTTGTTGGGATAGGGCTCGATGCCCTCACCGAGCGTGGGCTCGAAGATGCTGTAGGCCTCGCCGTCGGTCCAGGCGTACTTGCCGTCGAGAGGCACGCCGTTGCGCTCGTTGGTGGCCGGGTTCGCTGTCCAGAATCCGAAGAGCTCGAGCAGGCCGTAGCCGGTGCGGCCCGCAGCGTGGCTGACCCCGGAGAAGATCCCGAGCACCGTGCCGACGGTCGTCGAGCCCGCCTCGTTGTCGATGAACGAGACGCCGCGGTCGTAGCCCTTGATGATCTGCGCGGGGAACTCGATCCAGCCCGTGAGGGTGTTCACGATGCCACGGGAGCCCTTGGTGATCATGCCGTCGCCGATGGACGCGGTCGTGTGCGTGCGCTCGACACCGGCAAGCGGATCCTCGACGTCGAGATCGACGCCGGCCGCCTGCGGCGCCGTGGAGGCGCAGGCCGACAGGAGCAGCGCAGCGGCGCAGGTGATGGCGATGTGCGACAGCGGGTGGCGAAACTTCATCGGTGTCTCCTCTCGGGCGTTCGACATGCCGCCGGTGCGCGGGCGAGACCACGCCGCCGACGGGGCCCTCAGCCGGGCCGCGCACAGATGTAGCAGCGCGCGCCGCCGATGTCCAAGAGGCTGCCCGTCCGCCGCGCGAAACGCGCGGGCGGAGCGCCCGTCGGCGTAGAGTCGCGCAGCCGCGGACGTCTGGTTCCGCGCACGAATCGCATGACCGAGCGCCCCCCCGAAGACCGCGCAGCGCACCCCGACCCGGACGCTCGTCCGCGGCCGCCCGCACGCGGACAGTGGACGCCCCGGCGCATCACGCGGCTGCGCGTCGCGCGGCTCTTCGGAGCGTCGGTCGTCGCCGCCCTCGGGCAACTGGCCGTGGACATGCCGGATGGCTGGTTCGGGGCGAGCGACCGCCTCACCGACGTCGGCGCGGGGTTCTGCCTGCTCCTCGTCGCGGCGATGATCGCCGAGACGACGCTGCAGTTCCGCCGCCGCCGAGGACGCCGCCGGCCGAACGCGCTGACGCCGCTCGTGCTCTCCGTGAGCACCGGCGCCTTCGTCCCCGCCCTCGCGAGCGACCCGGCCATCGCGGGCATCGTCGTCCTCTGGCAGGTCGTCGCGCTCGCACGCCACTTCCTCGATCGTCCGCAGCACCTCGCCCGCCACGCGCTGACGCGGCACTTCGACCCCGACGCTCCCGTGCAGGCCTGGCTCGTGCGTTTCGGGCCGGCCGTGCGGCATCTCGTGATCGTGGCCATCGTCGCGTGGCTCGCGGTCATCGGCTACGACCTCACCCACCACTGGCTCGCGCGCGTCACGTGCCTGGTCGCCGCCTGCGTCACGATCGTGCCGATCTCGCAGCTCATCTGGATGCTGGTCCGGCAGGGACGCCGCGTGGCGGTGCTCGCCTGGCTGCCGCTGCTGGGCGCCGTGGCGGCGATCGGCAACCCGTCCGCCGCGTTGTCGTCGTTGGCGGTCTTCGAGTTCGCGTCGCTGGCTCTCCTGCTGCGCTTCAGCCCCACGATCCAGGAGCTCGTCCGGCACTTCTACGCGCGCCCGGCGCTGTTCGTGATGAACACGTTCGGCGCCGTCATCGCCGCCGGCACGATCCTCTTGACCTTCCCGGCCGCGTCCGCGGGCGCGCGTCCGCTGGCCCCCATCGACGCGTTCTTCACGGCGACGAGCGCGGTCTGCGTCACGGGGCTGATCGTCGTGGACACGCCGGTCGATCTCTCCATCGTCGGGCAGGCGATCGTGCTCGGGCTGATCCAGATCGGCGGGCTCGGGATCATGGTGCTCTCGATGTTCGCGACCGTCGTGCTCGGCGGCAGCATCAGCCTGAAGGAGGAGCGCGCCCTCGGCGAGCTGATGGATCCGGGCGGCAACGTGCGCCGCGCGACGCTGTTCGTCGTCTCGGCCACGCTGCTGACCGAGCTGCTCGGCACCGCCGCGCTCTTTCCGGGCTTCCGCAGCCTCGGACTGGGCGTGGGAGAGTCCATCTGGCGTGCGGCGTTCCATTCCATCTCGGCCTTCTGCAACGCGGGTTTCGCGCTGCAGTCGGACTCACTCGTGCCCTTCCGGCACGACATGTGGACGCTCGGCACCTTCGCGATGCTGATCACGGTCGGCGGACTGGGGTTCCCGGTGCTCATGACGCTCTGGACACGCCTGCGCCGGGAGCCGCGCAGTCGCATGCCGATCGCCGTGCGGCTCGTGCTGTGGGTGTCGCTGACGCTCATCGTCGCCGGCACCGTGCTCTACGCCGTGCTGGAGTGGAACCGCAGTCTGGCCGGGCTGCCCTGGTGGGAACGGCTGGTCAACGCCGCATTCCAGTCCGTGACGCTGCGCACGGCAGGCTTCAGCTCGGTGGACTTCGGGTCGCTGGCCATGCCGACCGTGCTCGTGATGTGCGTGTTCATGTTGATCGGCGCGTCGCCGGGCGGGACCGGGGGCGGCATCAAGACGACGACGGCGGCCGTCCTGCTCATGGCCATTCCGGCCATCGCGCGCGGCGAGTCGCGCGTAACGCTCTTCGGGCGCACGGTGCCGCAGTCCGTCGTCTATCGCTCGGCGGCGATCACCGTGATCACGCTGGGGCTCGCCCTCGCGGGGGCGATCGCGCTCACCGCCTCGCAGACGCTGCCGCTGGAGCAGTCACTCTTCGAGGTGGCGAGCGCGATCGGTACCGTCGGGCTCTCGCTCGGCGCCACGTCGGCACTCGACCCGCTGGGCAAGTACGTGGTGATCGTGATGATGTTCGTGGGCCGCATCGGCCCGCTGACCCTGGCCCTCACGATGGGCAGGCCGCGCCCGCGCCGGGCGCAGTATCCCGAGGAGGACGTCGCCGTCGGATGAACGCGGCGCCCATGGAGGAAGACGAATGAGCGGCGACTTCGCTGTGATCGGCCTGGGGCGCTTCGGCTCCGCCGTGGCCCGCCGACTTGCACGCCAGGACCGCTCGGTCCTGGTCGTGGACCGCAACCCGGAGAAGGTGAACGCGATCGCGCCCGACGTCGATGCCGCGCTCTGCGCGAACGCGACCGACGAGGCGACCTTCGCCGAACTCAAGCTGGAACGCTTCCCGTGCGTCGTCGTGGCCATCGGCTCGGAGTCGATCGAGCACTCGATCCTGGCCACGGCACTGCTCAAGCAGCGCGGTGTGCCACGCATCGTGGCGCGCGCGGTCAACGACCTCCACGGCCGCGTGCTGCGAGCCATCGGCGCGCACGAGATCATCAACCCGGAGGCCGAGATGGGCGAGCGGCTCGCGGGCCGGCTCTGCCAGCAGAAGCTGCTCGAGCACATCATGCTCGACGAGAAGACGACGCTCGCCGAAAT
>JAJRVY010000155.1 GCA_024277065.1 Planctomycetota bacterium | reverse complement strand
GTCTCCCGCCCGGACGATCATCTGAGTAGCGGGACCGAGGGCTCCGCGCGGGAGGTGAGATGCTCAGCAAGCGGAGTTCACAGGGAAGGCTCTTCGCCACCTCGACGTTGCTCGACGACCGCCAGCTCGACGGACTTCGGAGGCGATCAAGGGCGTGCTGGGTCGCATCGCCGAGGAGCAGGAGCGTGCGATCGGCGAGGTGGCCGAGGAAGCGGGCCTCGCGCGTCACGTGAGCGCGCCCAGCATCAAGGGCAGCGTGGAGATGGACTGGTCGAGCGAGGACGAGCGCCGCGCCTTCCTGGCGAGCCTTCTGGCCGATTGCGCCGCAGTGTCGGCGCTCGCCAAGGAGGCGGAGTGCGGCGGTGAGGAACTCGAACTCATCGAGCAGGTGATCCGCCAGGACGTGGAGGAGGACCCGGGCGAGGGCACTCCCAAGATCCGCCGCGGCGTGGCGAAGGAACGCATGCCGAGCGTCATCGATCCCGAGATGCGCCACGGGCACAAGTCCAGCGGCAGGGGCTACACCGGGCATAAGGCGCATGTGGCGGTGAGCGAGACGGGCGTGATCGTGGATGTGGACGTGACGGCACCGTCGCAGTCAGAAGGGTCCAAGGTCAGCGAGGCCATCGACGCCAGTCGCGCGGTGACGGGCAGCGAGATCGACGACGTGCTGGGCGACTGCGCGTACAGCACGCGCAACGCCCAGGCACAGGCAGAACAGAGCGATGTGACGCTCACGACGAAGATGCCGGGCCACCGCCGGGGCTTCTTCGCACCGGGCGACTTCACGGTGAACGAGGACGGGACCGAGGCGACGTGTCCTGCCGGACAGGCGTCGGAGAAGTGCGTGCGACGCGATGACGGCTACGTACACCAGTGGTCAGGCGAGAGGTGCGGCGCGTGCGCGCTGCGCGAGCAGTGCACGAAGGCGGCGCGGCGCACTCTCATGGTGCCGCCTGACTTCCACGAGCGTCGCGCGAGGGAGCGCTAGCCTGGGGTTTCGCCCTCTTCGAGGCGGTTCCGGGACCACTGCACCACGCCGCGCGTCGAAGGAAAGCGCCCCGTCACCCGATGCACATGGTGTCGGCAGACACCCCCGAAATCGGACCCGTGCTCCTGGAGGAGACGGGGCGTGCGCAAGTCATACCTGCCCGAGTCGCTCGGGTCCATCATCGACTCGTTTCGCTGTGGGTTCACGGCGCCGAGTCACGCGAACTTCGGCTACTTGATCTGCGGTTGGCTGCTCTGCATCGGTCGCCACACCGTGAGCCGCGTGATCCAGGCCGCTGGAGTCCAGGCGGGGCGGCGCCAGCACGCCTCGCTCTACCGCTTCCTCTCCCGCGCGCGCTGGATGCCGGACGAGCTCGGTCGCCTGCTGTTGAACCTGTTGTTGCCGCATCTGCCCGAGCTGGTGGAGGCGATCGTGGACGACACGTTGTGCAAGAAGGGCGGACCGCAGATCTTCGGCGCAGCGATCCACCGCGACGGCGCGGCGTCGAGCGCGCGCAGCGCCGCTGGAGGCGGAGCGCGCCTTGCCTTCGGCCACAACTGGGTCGTGCTCGCGATCTGGGTGCCCTTCCCGTGGGCACCCGGACGGGGCGTGGCGGTGCCGCTGGCGGCGCGTCTGTACCGCGGTCGCAAGGGCTGCCCCGAAGAGCTCTACCAGAAGCGCTCGGAGTTGGCCCTCGAGCTGCTCGAACTCGTGGCGGCGTGGCTGCCCACGACCCATCGCCTGAGCCTGGTTGGCGACTCCGAGTATGCGTGCCGCACGATCGTGCGGCACCTGCCCGAGGGCATCGACTTCATCGGCCCGATGGTGATGAACGCGGCCTTGCACGCACCGCCGCCGAGGCGCAGACCCGGCCAGATGGGGCGGCCTGCGAAGAAGGGCAAGCGCCTGCCCTCACCGCAGGCGCTCGCCGCGCAGAAGAGCAAGCGCTGGCGCAAGATCAAGATCGCCGTCTACGGCCGCCGCGTCGCGCTGCTCATCAAGACCGTGGTCTGTCTGTGGCCGACCGTTGCCGACACCCAACTCGTGCGTGTGGTGGTGACGCGCGATCCGGCAGGTCGCTTCGCGGACCGGGCGTACTTCTGCACCGACACCGCACGCAGCGTGCCGGAGATCCTGATCCGCTTCTCGCACCGCTGGGAGATCGAGGTCAGCTTCCGCAACGCCAAGCAGACCCTGGGCGTCGCCGATCCCCAGAACGGATGGTGGAGGCGCCCGCACGGAGAGCGCCGCAGCGAGCGACGACCAGGTGCCGAGCCGCGTGGTACGAGGGGACAGCACGCGGTGCAGCGCACCGTCCCACTGGCACTCTTGGTGCAGGCCATCGTCGTCGTGTGGTACCTGCGCCACGGCGATGCCGCGCGCGACGTGAGCGCGATGCGGAAACTCAGTCCGTGGAACCGCCGCAAACGCCAGCCGTCATTCGCCGACATGCTCGGCGCCCTGCGCGCCGCCCTGTGGCGGCATCGAGTTTCGGCGTACCCCCTTCCCGAGCGGGTGCGCCGAAACCTCGAAGCCCTGCTCGACCCGGTCTGGAGGACCGCTGCTTGAAAGGGCGAAACCCCAGGCTAGCCCGGACTGTTCATGAGGCTCGCGCACTCCGTGACGATGGTCGAAGCGAAACCGGGCCGGGCCGATGCTGCCGCGCGGCGCGGCCGATGCGGAGGAAGAACGCGAGCGAGTTCGCGGTGCCGCAAGCGGGTCACGGATCGCGAGCGGTGAGTGGACGGATCGCCGACAGCGGCGACAATCGGGTGGTCGGGGCGCCGCGGGGTCGCCTTCCACCGTCCCGACCGGAGTGCTCGTCGTGATCCGTCGTCCTCAACGCCTGCTCCTCGCCACCGTGCTCGCCGCGCTCTCGTTCTCCCTGTCGCTCGCGCCGACGGGAGCGGTGCGCGCCCGGGGCGCGATCCGCCGCAGCCCCGACTTCCGGGAGCGCGTGGGCAACGCCATCGAGCGTGGCGCGGACTGGGTGCGGGCGCAGCAACTCCCGGACGGCAGCTTCGGCACGTACAACGGCTACCCCGCAGCGCAGACGGCTCTCGCGTACCACACGCTCCGCGTCTGCGGCGTGCCGCGCAGCGCGCCGGACATGCAACGGGCCTACGAGTCGCTGCGCCGCGAGTACGTCGCCGCGCGCGATACCGACCGGCTCCGCACGTACACCGCCGCGCTCGTCATGATGGCGATCGAGTCCCACGGGTGGCCCGAACGCCGCGCACGCGATGCGAATTCCCGCTACGCACACGACGAGCGGCGCCGAGCACGTCTCGACGAGCCGGACACCGCGTGGATGCAGGAGCTCGTGCGCTTCGTCGAGGGCAACCAGAACCCCATCGGCGCCTGGCGCTACGGATCACGCGTCGGTCGCTACGCCAAGGGCACCAACCGCAACCCCGTGGACTACGACCACAGCAACACGCAGTACGCGCTGCTCGGCCTGAAGGCGGCATCGCGCTCCGGCGTGGAGGTGAACCCCAAGGTCTATCTGAAGGCTTTGAAGCACCTCTTGGGCGCACAGCAGGCGAGCGGCCCCGAGACGCCGCGCGTGCAGTTCGTCGGGCAGCGCGAGACGTTCTCGAAGGCCGTGGACCATGCGCGCGGCTGGAGCTACTTCTCGCTGAAGGGCACGACGGACGCGCCTGATGACTTCAGGGGCGGGCGCCTGCCCGGCCTCGTCCGTGGCCGCGGGGCCTACGGATCGATGACCGCCGGTTCGCTCGGTGCGCTCGTCATCTGCCGCAGCGAGCTGCTCGGCCGGCGAGGGTATTCCGCGCGTCTCGACGCGCGCGCGGAGCAGTCCGTCTGGGACGGCATCGCCTGGCTGGGCCGCCACTTCTCGGTGACCGAGAACCCCGAACGGAGCGGTTGGCACTACTACTATCTCTACGCCCTCGAACGCGCCGGTGTGCTGGCCGGCGTGGACTGGATGGGCGAACAGGACTGGTACGGTCGCGGCGCGGACTTCCTGCTCGTGCAGCAGAGGCGCAGCGGCTCCTGGTCGCAGACCGGGCCACGCATCCTCACGACGTGCTTCGCCCTGTTGTTCCTGAAGAGGGGCACGATCCCCGTCCAGCGCGGCGCGGTCACGCCGTCCGGCGGGGCCGAGAGCATCGACTTCTCGCGCGCGAGCTCGCTCTCGGGCAGGGACCTCGAGGATCTCGTCGATCTCGTCGTCGCGCGCTGGCGCCGCGCCGCGGGTTCCACGCCGCGCGCCGACCTCTCGCGCGGGCTGGCGAGCGCCGGCGGCAAGGTCGTCCTGCCGCTCCTGCGCCGCATGGCCACCGGCGACGACGAGGAACGCCCGGCGGCGCACTCCCTCGCCGTCGCGATCACGGGCCAGACCTTCTTCTACGACGCCGCGGCGAGCGCCGAGGAGCGCGCCGACCAGCTCATGGCGTGGGAGGAGTGGTACATGGCCCGCGCCGATCGCCTGCGTTACGACGCCGCTTCCGGGCGCCTCGTCACCCGCTGACCCTGCACGGCGTCAGACGTCGAAGCGATCGGCGATGAACCAGCGCCCGTCCTCGCCCAGCATGATGACCTCGACGGTGATGCGGTCGCCGATGCGCACGCGGCAGTAGTGGAAGCCGCGGGGACCGCGGTAGAGGTCCGGCCGCGCGCCGTCGGCGTCGGCGTCACCGAGTGTCTGGAGCGGGGAGCCGGCGCCGCCGGTGACGACGCAGTGAACGCCGCTCACGACGAAGCGCTCGTACGAGTGTACGTGGCCGGTGAAGAGCGCGCGCGTCTTCGGGAACTCGGCCGCCAGCGGCAGGACGCGGTCGCGCATCCAGTCCGACTCGCCCGACCGGACGCGGTTCGAGTGGACGGGATGATGCGCAAAGAGCATCACCGCGCGCACGGCGCCGTCCTCGTCCGCTTCCGCGAGCCGTCGCCGCAGCCACGTGAGCTGACGCTCCGCGCGCTCCGCGCCGATGTCGGCGGTGTTGGAGTCGAGGAAGATGAGGCGCACGCCGCGGAAGGTCCGCACGTAGTGGCGGCGACGACCGAGTTCGGGGAACCGCGCGAAGTAGAGATCCAGCGCCCTGTCGTCGGGGCCGCGGTACTCGTGATTGCCGAGCGCCGGGAACAGCGCGATGCCGGCCTCCCGCAGAGGCGCGAAGTCCACGTCGAAGTCGCGCCAGTCGCCGGCGTCCGAACCCTTGCGCGCGATGTCGCCGACGTGCACGACGAACGCCGGGCTCTCGTCGCGGAGCGCAGCGGCGAATGCGAGCCGCTCGGCGTCGCTCGGCTCCTCCCCCCACTCGAGCAGCGGGAATCCGTGGCGCGAGTCGCCGATCACGAGGAACGCGTCCGCCTGCTCATCGACCTGCTCTCCGTACGGCTGCGGCTCCGGGAGCGGCGTGCTGCGGCAGGCGCCGAGCGCGAGCGCCACTGCTGCGAGAACCGCCAGGGCGGGAAGCAGGGCTGGCGGGCGGGCGACGTTCGGCATGCAGTGCATCCTCGGGCGAGACGGGCCGGCGTCGTGGCCGGCAGGCCATGGGGGTCCCTCGGTTTCGGAGGGCGTCATGTGACAGCGCTCCAGCGCGGCTCGATGCCCGCGAGATCGACGGGCCGTGCGCATGCTGTGCGGAGGGTCTCCAGGTAGCGCGACCGTGGCCAGGTGCGGGCGCCCATGGAGGCCAGGTGCGGTGTCTCCATCTGCACGTCGAAGAGGGTCACGCCGCAAGCCGCGACGCTGTGCACGCAGACGACCAGCGCCGCCTTGGACGCGTCGGTCTCGCGGTGGAACATGCTCTCGGCCGCGAACAGCCCGCCGCGGTGCACGCCGTAGATGCCACCGACCAGCGCGCCGCCGCGCCAGACCTCCAGGCTGTGGGCGTGGCCCATCTCGTGCAGCCGCGCGTAGGCATCCAGCATCTCACGCACGATCCACGTGCCCTCCTCACGCTCCGTGCCGCACGCGCGCATGACGTCGCCGAAGGCGCGGTCCCACGTGAACTCGAACCGGCTCTGACGGACACGGCGATCCAGCCGCCGCGAGACGTGGACACCGTTCACGGGTATCACGGCGCGAGGATCCGGGGACCACCAGAGCGGGGGCACCTCGTCGTCGAACCACGGGAAGAGGCCGTGCTCGTAGGCATGCAGCAGACGCTCCACGGAGAGGTCGGCGCCGACGGCGACGAGTCCGTCGGAGTCCGCGAGGCGCGGGTCGGGGAACCAGAGCGCCCCGCCCGGTGCGAGGAAGGCCGGCAGACGGGATGGCTGCCTCACCGGCTCGCGTCCAGGCCGCCGCTCGACTGCACGAGGAACCACGCGCCGAGCGCGAACAGCAGCAGCAGCACGACGCGGCGGAACGCGACGCGCGAGATCCGTCGCGAGAGCACGAACCCGGCGGCCAGTCCGGCGCCGATGGCGGGCAGACCCGCGGACGCCGTCACGACCGTCGCGCGCGTCACGATGCCGTGCCGCACGAAGAGTGCGATCTGCATACACGACGCGAGGGCGAAGCAGCACTGCAACGTCGCCTTCATCGTCGCGGGCGCGAGCCGCCGCCACGTCACGTAGACGATGAGCGGCGGTCCGCCCGTGTTGAAGGCGCCCCCGAGCGCACCGCCCGCGACGCCGGCCGCCGCGCCGACGAGGTCACGCCACGCTCCGCGAGACTCCGCTACGGCAGGCGGCACGCCACCCACGAGCCCGTGGAGCGCGAAGACGACCAGGATGACGCCGAGCGTGCCGCGCAGGAGGTCCGGCTCCGCCCCCGTCAGGAACCAGACACCGAGCGGCACGCCGATCAAGGAGCCGACGAGCAGCGGCACGACGGTCCGGATCTCCAGCGACCTGCGGCACGCGACGAGCACGGACGTGCTCACGACGAGGCCCAGGAGCGACACGATGGGCACGGCCTCGGTCACCGGGAGGACCAGCGGCAGGAGCCCCATGAGCACCATCCCGAAGCCAAAGCCCGAGAGGCCCTGCACCATGGCCGCGACGGCGATCGCGCAGGCGGCGAACACGAGGTCGTTCAACGGCAGGGCTCCGGCATCACGCCATCTTGCCCCAAGGACGATCCGCGGCGATGTGGCGATGCGGCCGGCGGCCCGCCGGACGCGCGCCGCGCGACCTACGCCGGCGGGAAGTGACGGCGCCCGGTGAGACCGGAGTCACTCGTCCACGCGCGCGCTCCGCGTAGCATCGGGTTGATGGAGCAAGCCGCACGCTCGGCCGACCAACCGTCTCCCTCGACGGGCGCGGACGTCCTCCTCGCGGTGTCGCTGCTCGGCGTCCTCATCGGGCTCGCATGGGGCGTCACGTGGGTGCACAACGCGGCGACGGCCGAGGACGCCGTCGCGCTCTGGCAGGGCGCCATCCCGCCGCTCGCGGCGGCGCTCGGCGGCTTCCTGCTCCTGCGCGTCCGCGCGTCCTACGGTCCGCTGCCGCGCCTGCGTCGCTTCCTGACGCGCACCGGCCTGCTCGGTCTGGGCGGCGCGGCGATCCTCGCCGCAGGCGTCGCCTGGATCGCCCTGTCCGGGTAGGCCGATCGCCGCGGATCGTGCGTGGCGCACTGAATGGACCGGGTTAGGGTCCGCGCGTGGAACGTCGGGAACGCACCGGACGCGAAGGCATCGGCATCGGCACCGCGATCGTCGTGGCCGGGATCGTCAGCGCGATCGTGTCCGTGCTCGTCGTCGGCGTCGCCGGCGTGATCGCACTCGCCGTGCTGGACGCGGTGCCGGACGGCGCCGACGGAAGCTCGCCGCCGGCCCGCAGCGAGGCGGCCGCCGAGCCGGACGCCGTGGACGCCGACCCCGACGGCGCGATCGAGGCGGCGTTCGCGGCGGACGACTTCGCCCCCCGCCTCTATCGCTTCCGGCTGCCACCCGACGCCGTCCACGTGCGCGCGGACCTCGACGCCGGACGGCACGACGTGGACCTGCGCATCGCCTTCGGCGAGCAGACGGCGAGCGACCAGAACTGGCACGAGACGTCCGCGGGCGCGGAGGGCGACGAGTCGGCGTCGATCACGCGCGACGATGAACCGGACTTCGCGCGCAAGCCGCTGATGGTGCGCATCGATCGCTACGAGGACTGCGCCGAGGACTGCGGCGAGATCCCGTACACGCTGCAGCTCACGGTGGTGACACACGCCCCGCGCGCGCGGCTCACGCCGGGCGCGTCCGCGAGCGGGACGATCTCCCCTGACACGGGGCATCGCGCCGCGTACGACGTCGTCATACCGGCGGGCGTGGACGCGGTGCGCATCGACGTCGTGGACGTCCGGCAGAACCTCGACCTCGCCGCGGGCACGGTGCCGGTGCTCGATCCGGCGCACGCGACGACGACGGCGGCGACGGCGATCGGCCGTGAGAGCCTCGTGCTGCGACGGGGCGAGATGCGGCTCGGTCCGGGCGAACAGGTGTTGTCCCTGGTCGTGTTCGACGCGGCGCAACTGAGCCGCACGATCCCGTTCGGCGTCCGCGTGACGGCGGGCGACGCGCCACCGCCGGAGGTGCGGCGCCTGCCGCGCATCCCGCGCGGCGCGAACGCGGCCGAACGTGCCGCCGCCGGCGTCGTCGAGATCAGCGCCGGACCGAACAGCGAGGGAACGGGAGTCGTGGTCGGGCGCGCGGGCCGCATCCTGACGGCGGCGCACGTCGTCGAGGGCGCGCCGCTCTTCAGCGACGAGATCGTCATCGCCTGCACGACCGACATCGCGCGCGAGCCCGAGGAGCTGTTGCGCGGGAGGGTGATCCGCCGCGACGACGCACGCGACATCGCCATCGTCGAGGTCACCTCCACGCTGTACGGGGACCCGCTTCCCGACGCCTGGGAGCTGCCGCGCGTCGCGGTGCGCTGGGAGCAACCGACCGTCCTCGGCGAGACCGTCCACGCCTGCGGCTTCCCGGTGCTGCACGGCAGCGCAGAGCGCTCGGAGGTCTCCTGGACGAGCGGCGTGCTCAGCGGCTACGAGCGCCCGTTCGAGCACCTGCTGCTGCGCTTCGACGCCGAGATCTCGAGCGGCTCCTCGGGAGGCGCGTTGCTGGACGCGCAGCACCGCCTGATCGGCATCACGGTCGCGATGCACGGCGACCTCGCGGAGTTCTCCGCGACGGGCCTCGCCGTGCCGCTCGCGGAGATCCCGGCGGACTGGATCGAGCTGCTCCAGTAGCCTCGGCGCGTGAACGCCCCGCCCCCGCCGGACCTCCGGCACCCGCTCCGCGCGCTGCTCGTGGCCCAGTTCCTGGGCGCCTTCAACGACAACGCGTGGAAGCTGATCGTCACGCTGCTCGCCATCGCGGCGGCCACGACCGGTCTCGCCGGCGACGCCGCGGAGGCCGCCGCGCACCACGAGACGTCGCTGGCATTCGTCGTCTTCCTGCTGCCGATGCTGCTCGTCTCGCTGCCCGCGGGCACGCTGGCGGATCGCCTCAGCAAGCGCACCGTCATCCTGTGGACGAAGGCCCTCGAGGTCGTGCTGATGGCGGCGGCGACTGCGATCCTGCTGCTGTATCCCGGCGATCGCGACATGGCACTCGTCGTGGTCGCCATGATGGGCGTGCAGAGCGGTGTGTTCAGCCCGGCCAAGTACGGCATCCTGCCCGAGGTCCTGCCCCACGACCGTCTGTCGGCGGGCAACGGCCGGCTCGAGATGTGGACGTTCCTCGCGATCGTCCTCGGCACGGCCGCCGGCGGGCTCATGTTGCAGGCGACGCACGGGTACGAGTGGGTCGCCGCCGCCCTCCTCTTGGTGTTGGCGTGCGCGGGGCTGCTGGCGGCACGAGGGATCCCGCGCGTGGCGGCGGCACGGGCCGACGGCGGCGTGATCGCGACCGTCCGCGACGGATGGAGCGCGGTGCGCGGCGACCGCACGATCTGGCTGTCGATCCTGGGGCTGGCGCTGTTCTGGGCGGTGGCCAGCGCGCTCGGCCAGAACGTCCTCGTCTACTCCAAGCTGGCGCTCGGCCTCTCGGACGCCACGGCGGGGCTGCCGATGGCTGCCGTCGGCATCGGCATCGGCGTCGGTGGTGTCGCGGCGGGGAAGCTCTCGAACGGCAAGGTGGAACTCGGCCTCGTGCCGCTCGGGGCCGTCGGCATGGCACTCTTTGCGCTGCTCCTGGGGATCGTGACACCGAGGTTCTGGGGAACGCTGGCGCTGATGGCCGCGCTCGGGATGTCCGCCGGGCTGCTGCTCGTGCCGCTGAACTCGCTGCTGCAGTGGCGCGCGCCCAGGGACCGCCGCGGCTCGGTCATCGCGCTGTCCAACGTGCTGGTCGGAGCCGGCATGCTCGGGGGCACGTGGGCCGGCGGTCTCCTCAGCAGCCGCGGCGCGACCGTCGAGCAGATCCTCCTCGGCATCGCGGTCGTCACGGTGCTGGGCACGGTCTGGGCGCTCTACATGCTGCCCGAGGCGTTCGTGCGGCTCGGGCTCGTGATCGCCACGACGACGCTCTACCGCCTGCGCATCGTCGGCGGCAACCGCGTGCCACGCAGCGGCGGCGTGCTGCTCGCGCCCAATCACGTCTCCTACATGGACGGCCTCTTCGTCATCGCCGCCATGGACCGCCCCGTCCGGTTCCTCATCGACGCCGACATCTTCCGGCAGCCGCTGCTGCGACCGTTCATGCGCATCCTCGGGGGCATCCCCGTCTCGCCGGCAGAGGGTCAGGAGGCGATCCTGCGCGCTCTGCGGGACGCCGGTGACGCGCTCGACCGCGGCGAGGTCGTCTGCATCTTCCCGGAGGGCCAGATCACGCGCACGGGCGGGCTGCTGCAGTTCCGCCGCGGCATCGAGCGCGTCGCGGCCGGGCGCCGCGCGGCGATCGTCCCCGTCAACCTCGACCGCGTCTGGGGCAGCGTGTTCAGCCGCGCCGGCGGGCGCTTCTTCTTCAAGCTCCCCAAGCGCCTGCGCTACCCGGTCACGGTGGCGTTCGGCGAGCCGCTCCCCGCGGACACGCCGGCGAACGACGTGCGGCGGAGTGTCGCCGATCTCGCCGCCGAGGCGTGGGAGTTGCGCAAGGAGGACCGCACGACCCTGCACCGCCGGGCGATCCGCGTCCTGCGCCGCCGCCCGTGGCGCTTCCAGTTCGGCGACGCCGGAAGCCCGCGGCTGTCGCGTATCCAGGTACTCGGCTCCGCCGTCGCCCTCGGCCGCGCGCTGCGCGCGGCCTGGCACGGACAGGAACGCGTGGGCGTCATGCTGCCGCCGTCCGTCGGCGGGGCGCTCGTGAACCTCGCGGCGTCGATGTCCGGGAAGGTCGTCGTGAACCTCGACGGCACGCGCGGCGCGGACGCCTTGGAGGCCGCTGCGCGGAGAGCCGGGCTGCGCTCGGTGGTCACGTCGCGTGCCGACTGCGCCCGGGCCGGCGTCATGCCGCCCGAGCACCTGGATCACCTCTGGCTGGAGGAGTTCCGCGACGAGATCGGGACGGGCGACCGCGTCGTCGCGCGCGCGCTGGCCCTCTTCGCTCCGGCACGGTGGATCGAGTGGACGTGCGGGAATCGTCGTCCGCGGTCCGTCCGCGACATCGCCGCGATCGTGTTCACGAGCGGCACGACCGGAACGCCCAAGGCGGTACCACTCACGCACTTCAACCTGAACGCGAACGTGGAGGGCGTCGCCCAGGTCCTGCGCCCGGAGCCCGCCGACCGCCTGCTCGGCATCCTGCCGCTCTCCCACGCCTTCGGCACGATGGCCACGTGGTTCGCCGTCAACTGCGGCATCGGCACGGCGTTCCAGAGCGACGCGCTCGACGCGCAGGCCGTCGGCAGGACGGTGGCGAAGTACGAGGTGACGCTCCTGCTCGCGACACCGACGCTCCTCGCGCTCTACACGCGAGCCTGCAGGCCGACGCAGTTCGGATCGCTGCGCGTCGTGTTCGGCGGAGGAGAGGAGTTGACGGACGACGTACGGGATGCGTTCGAGGACCGCTTCGGCGTGCGTCCGTTCGAGGGCTACGGCTGCACCGAGTGCGGCCCGGTGATCGCGATCGGGGCGCCCGACTTCCGTGCGCCGGGGTTCTATCAGCCGGGATCGCGGCGCGGCTTCGTCGGGCAACCACTGCCGGGCACGTCACTGCGGGTCGCGTCCCCGGCGACGTTCGCGCCGCTGCCGCCGGGGACCGACGGCCTGATCCTCGTCCACGGCCCCGGCGTGTTCGCCGGATACCTGGACGACGAGGACCTCACGCGCAACTCCTTCCACGAGGGCTGGTTCGTCACCGGGGACGCCGGTAGCGTGGATGCGGACGGCTACGTCGCGATCACGGGGCGCGCGGGGCGCCGCACCACGCCGAGACCGAACGAGGGCGCAGGAGACGAGTGATGACGGACGGTGAGATGCACGAGATCCTGCGCTGCGACGAACCCGCGCGCGCGCACCTGGTCGCGGGCTTCCTGGACTCCCACGGCATCCCGGCGGAGGTGGTCGGCGACCAGAACTTCTGGGCCGACGGCTCGATGGTGCCCAAGGACATGCGCCCGACGGTGCGCGTGCCCGCCGAGTACGCCGAGCAGGCGACCGGACTCCTGGCCGAGCTCGAGGCCAACCGCAGGCTCGGCGAGCCCTGGACCTGTCCGCGGTGCGAGGACTTCGTGCCGCCCGCGTTCGTCGAGTGTCCGGTGTGCGGCGCGCTGCGCCCACCCCGCAGGAGTGACGCCTGACGAGCAGGGAAACGCCCTCGCGCAGTGACGCACGTCACTGCGCGCGCCGCGGCCAAGGATCCACGATGAGCTGATGGGGATCACCTCGGCGGCAGCGGAGGAGAGGACGCAACGCGATGCGGCGACAAGGACTGCGGCAGTGGCGGTGGATGGTCGTGTGCGGCGCCGTGGCGCTGCTCGGAGGCGTGGGGCGATCCTCGCTCGGCACGGCGTCTCGGGACGCAGTTCCCGAGAGGAGCGCAACGCACGTTGCACAGCGCCCCCCGCTGACCGCGCCGCTGACGACGCGCATCCCGGTCTCCTTCGAGCGCAACGACGGGCAGGTCCACCCCGACGCGCGCTTCCTCGCCCGCGCCCGCGGCTACACGCTGTTCGTGCGTGACGCCGACGCCGTCGTCGTGCCGGCGGGCGGGCGCTCGATGCTCGCCATCGCGGTCGCCGGGGCGCGCGAGGATGCGCGGCCGGCGGCGCAGGACGCGCTCGCCGCGCGCAGCAACTACCTCCACGGCAACGACCGCGCCAAGTGGGTGCGAGGTGTCCCCCACTTCGCACGGATCCGGCGCGCGGGCGTCCTGCCGGGAATCGATCAGACCTGGCGCACGCAGAACGGCCGCGCCGAGTTCCG
>JAJRVY010000006.1 GCA_024277065.1 Planctomycetota bacterium | reverse complement strand
GGGCTTCGAGGCGGCCGGAGTGGTCGCCGAGATCGGTGACGGCGTGGACGGCGTGGCCGTCGGGGACGACGTCGTCGCCGTGTCGCTGTTCGGCGCGTACGCGGACCAACTGGTCGTCTCCGCCCGCCAGGTCCGTCCGCGGCCGGAGGGCTGGAGTGCCCGGCAGGCGGCGGCCTTCCCGACCGTGTTCCTCACGGCGTGGTACGCGATGATGCACTGCGCCGCGACGCAAGAGGGCCACACGGTGCTCGTGCACAGCGCGGCGGGCGGCGTCGGCGGAGCATTGTTGCAGCTCGCCAAGATCGTCGGCGCACGCGCCGTCGGCGTCGTGGGCGGCGCGCACAAGGTCGAGAGCGCGCGGCGGCTCGGCGCGGCCGAGGTCATCGACAAGTCGTCGGAGGACCTGTGGCGCGCTGTGGAGCGTCACGCGCCGCGCGGGTACGACGCCGTGTTCGACGCCAACGGCGTCTCGACGCTGTGGCAGAGCTACCGCCACCTGCGCCCCACCGGCCGCCTGATCGTCTACGGCCACCACTCGATGCTGCCGCGCGGCAAGGGCGTCGCGAACTGGATCGCGCTCGCGTGGCACTGGTGGCGCCTGCCGAAGTTCGACCCGCTGCGCATGACCGAGTCGAACAAGAGCGTGATGGCCTTCAACCTGTCGTACCTGTTCGCCGAGCAGCGGACCTTCCAAGGCGCGATGGACCAGATCGTGGCCTGGATCGCGGAGGGGCGCATCGAGCCGCCGCCGGTGCAGACCTTCGCGCTCGAGGACGTCGCCGCGGCGCACCGCGCCATCGAGACCGGCCGCACCGTCGGCAAACTCGTCCTGCTCGCCGCCGGCGCCGGCGCCTGACCCCGGCCGCCGCGCGGGGGTCACGACGACCGGTGGCACGGTGCGCACCACGCGGGCCGCACGGGGTCACACCGGGTCACACCGGGCAGAACGCGTCGATCGCGAAGCGCACGCGCTCGGCCGCATCCGCGTGCGTACCGACGACGGCATCGATGGCCCGCATGCGGGGCAGCATCCCGAACCCGTTGGCCACCTGGATGGCGAGGCCGGGTCGGGCATTCAGCTCGAGGATCATCGGCCCCTCTTCCCTGTCCAGGACCACGTCCGCCCCGAGGTAGCCCATGTCCACGACGTCGAAGCAGCGCGTGGCGAGCATCACGACCTCGTCCCATTCGGGCACCGCGAGCGTCATGAGGTCCACGCCGGTGTCGGGATGCACGTCCACGGATCGATCGAACTGGACCGCCTCGAGGGCGCGCCCCGAGCGCAGATCGATGCCGACGCCGACGGCTCCCTGGTGCAGGTTCGCCTTCCCGTCCGACATGCTCGTCGAGAGGCGCATCATCGCCATGAGCGGATAGCCCTTGTAGATGATGACGCGCACGTCCGGGACGCCCTGGAACGTGAACGCGTCGAAGGCGTCGGTGAAGTGGACGAGCCCTTCGACCAACGCCTTGTCGGGCTGGCCGCCGAGGCTGTAGAGGCCCGACAGGAGGTTCGACACGTGCCGCGCGATCTCGGGGAAGCGGATCACCGCCCCACTCGGCTTGACGTAGCCACCGTCCTTGCGGCCGACGATCACGAGGATGCCGCGCCCCGCGCAGCCCATCGAGGGCTTGATGACGAACTCAGACTGATCCGCCAGGAACGCCTCGAGTTCCTTCACCTGCCCCTGGTAGCGCAGCACCGCGAGGAGTTCCGGAACCCGGATGCCGGCCTCGATGGCCATCACCTTCGTGATGAGCTTGTCATCGACACGCGGGAAGTACGCACGGCGGTTGAGCGCCTGCACGCACGAGACGTTGCGCCGGTTCATGCCGACGACGCCCAGATCCCTGAGCCGCCGCGGCGCCACGAACCTCATTCGCTCTTCCGGCCGGCACCGGAGTCGGCGGCAGACGTCACGAGGGGCTCGAAGCGACGCAGTTCGGAGAGGCGATACCCGTTGTACTGCCCCACGAAGAGGATGCCGGCGAGCACGAGCAGGATCAGCTCCGGGAACGTGAACGAGAGGTGCTCGACGAGCGTGTTGCTCATCACGAGATACGCGACGATGGCCACGATCAGCATGCCGCTGCCGCGGATGGCCACCTCGCGCGGTCCGCTCTCCTCCCACAGCACCGACAGGCGCTCGATGGTCCACGCGACGATGATCGTCGGGAAGAGCGTCACCGAGTTGGGGTCCAGCATGTTCGTGCGCACGGCGAGGATCGTGAGCGAGAGCATGATCAGGATCACGACGACGACGACGGCCGAGATGCGTGGTACGAGCAAGAGGTTCAGTCGCGAGAGCCAGCCGCGTATGGCGAGCCCGATCCCCACGACGACGACGAAGATCGTGATGCCCGGCAGGAGGTGCGTGTCGCGAAACGAGAGCGCCAGCAGGACGGGCAGGAACGTGCCGGTCGATGGCAACCCGACGACGTTGCGCAGCACGACGACGATGAAGGCACCGATCGGAACGAGCAGGAGCAGTTTGAACGCATTCTGGTGCGCGAGCGGGAGGCTGTAGAGGGAGTACTTCGACATGAAGCCGCCACCGCCCGATTCGCGCAGCGCGGCCACCTTCGCCACCGCGCGCACGGTCCTCTGGACGGAGAACGTGACGGCCGACGACTGCCCGCCCTCGACGTCGAGGAGCGGCGTGCCGACGGTCCAGAGCAGGAGCGGTGGCGCGTCCTTCTTGGACGAGCGGGAGTGCAGCACCCGCCAGCCGTCGCCATGCTCGACGAGCAGCGCCGGGACCGGTTTGCGCCCGCGGTGGCCATCGACGAGGTAGATGCCGAGCGCGGCGCGCGCCGGGATGCCCGCGGACGAGAGCACAGCCCGCGCGACGTTGATCTTCCGCTGCACACCGGGCTTCGCGGCGAGCAGGAGCGCGGCGGCGCCCGCCGGTGTGTCGGCGCCGAGCCTCTTGGCGAGCGCCTCCACGAAGGCGTCGCGCTCGCCCGGATCACCGCACTCGCTCGCAAGCTCATCGACGGCGCCACGCTCGGCTCCTTCGAGAACGAAGTGCTCGGTCGCGAGATCTCCGGCCGGAACCACCGGCCGCGACGTCGGCGACGCGGCCAGGTCGATGCGGTAGTAGAGGCGCACGTCTTCGGGCGTCTTGTCCGAGCGCCACCCGACGACGCGCCGGCCGTCCACCTCGTCCTCGAACGCGACGAAGCCCCGCCCGGTCTGCGATGCGTTCAGGATGCTGTACTCGCCGAGCACCGGCTTCGAGAGCAGAGCCTGCGAGGCGGCAGCGGCGCGCTTGAACTTGACCTGTGCCTGAACGACCCAGACCGCGTCCTTGGCGCCGGGCAGGAACGGAAAGCCGTACACACGCGACTTGTAGATCGCATGACCGAGACCCGCGGCGCAGAGAACGGTCGCGATGAGGATCAACTGCAGACGGCTCGACATGGATCAGTCCCCCGAACCGCGCGGCGGTGCGGAGTTCTCCCGCGCCACGTCAACGACGAAACGCCCTTCCAGGAGGTTGCGGCCCACGAGGATCGGGAACTCGAAGTTGGAGCGATCCGTGAGCGTGAACTCGACCTCGGTGTGTACGTCGCCGAGCACGATTTCCATGCGCACGACCGGTCGCACCGAGTCGGGCGCCCCATGACGCTTGATGGTCGTCTTGCGCACGAGTCTGCGCTTCACCTGCACGGTCTGGTCGCGCTCGCGATCGACGACGTCGAACGTCACCCACGGCTTGCCGTCGCGCTCGAACTCCTTCAGGTTCCGCGCATCGAGCGAGCACGTGGTGGCGCCCGTGTCGATGCGGGCGGGCAGCGCCATCTCCTGCTCGACGAGCAGCACGAGTTCGACGGCGCCGATCACCTGACTGCTCACCGCGCCACCCACTCCCGACCCGGCGCCGCCGTTCGCGGTGCACGCCGCTGCGGCGCAGATCGCGGTCGTGACCAGCACTGCCGAGAGCGCGGCGTGCGCCCTCGCGAGACCACCTGAGTCGAACATCTGGCCATCCTCCCTCGCCCGTCGTGGCCGGGCCCGATCGCGCCCAGCCGACTTCAGAGGCTACTCCCGGCGGTGTGACGATGTCACGCTCGAGACTCCTCGCGCAGCGGCTCCGCCCGCGTGATCGGCGGAGATCAGCGATGCGGGGAGGGCCGCGCCGGGTCGCCACGGCAACGCAGCACCGCGGCGCCGTCGAAGCGGCCCGCCTTCAGGTCGGCGAGCGCGCGATTCGCATCCGCGAGCGCGTAGGGCGTCGTGCGCGTGCGGACCGGAATCGCGGCGGCCTCGCGCAGGAACGCCTCCCCGTCCGCGCGCGTGTTCGCCGTCACGCTGCGCAGGACGCGCTCGCCGAACAGCTCGGTGTCGTAGTCGATGCGCGGGATGGGGCTCATGTGGATGCCGGCGCACGCCAGCGTCCCGCCGCGGTCGAGGGCCCGGAGAGCGGGCGGGACGAGTTCCCCGGCCGGCGCGAACAGGATGGCGGCGTGCAGGAGTTCCGGCGGCATCGCGTCGGCCGCGCCCGCCCAGACCGCGCCGAGCTCGAGCGCCAGGCGACGGTGGTTCTCCTTAAGCGACGCGACGTGGACCTCGCAGCCGCGCGCGATCGCGAGCTGGATCACGATGTGCGCCGACGCACCGAAGCCGTAGAGCCCCAGCCGCTGCCCGGGCTGCGCGCCGCTGAGACGCAGTGCGCGGTAACCGATGATCCCCGCGCAGAGCAGCGGCGCGGCCTCCTCGTCGCCGAACGCGTCCGGGATCTCGTACGCCCAGCGCGCCGGCGCCGTCACGCGTTCAGCGTATCCGCCGTGTGCGTGGTAGCCGGTGAACACCGGGCGCTCGCAGAGGTTCTCGCGGCCCGACGTGCAGAAGCGGCACGCGCCGCAGGTGCCCTGCAACCAGGCGACGCCGACGCGGGCGCCGACGGCCGGCGAGGTGACGCCGGCGCCGAGGGCCTCCACCGTCCCGACGATCTGGTGCCCGGGGATGATCGGTCGCGCCACCGGCGGGAGATCCTCTTCGACGATGTGGATGTCGGTGCGGCACACCGCGCAGACGTGTACGCGCACACGGATCTCCCCCGGCCCCGGCTCGGGCACGGGCACGTCCTCGAGCACCAGGGGATGTGAGTCCACCGCGCCGCTCGCGTGCAGGACCATCGCGCGCATGAACGACAGTCTATCGGCCGCGGAAGCGAGCGGCGCGACCCATCACTCGATGACGTCACTCGATGACGGGCAGCTCGATGGTCCTCTGCTCGCCCTTGCGCAGGACGACGACGGGCACGGTCTCGCCGACGTTGCGCGTCAGACGGAACCAGGCGTGGAAGTGTAGGACGGAGCGGAAGTCCGACCTGCCGCCGACCGACAGCACGACGTCGTTCTTGCGCAAGCCCGCCCTGCGGGCGTTGACGCCGCTCCGCGCGTGATCGCCCCACGTGACGAGGTACTGGATGCGAAAGGCCGACACGTCGGCGTCGATTCCTCGCGACTCCTTCTCCTCCGGCGGCAGCAGCGGCCCGCCGAAGCCCGGCCGCGGGTCCAGGCGCCAGAGCGTGGGGCGCCACAGCTCATCGGGCGAGCCGACACGCCAGCCGGGAGGCAGCGTCAGTTCGATGTCCCGCGCCTTCCCGCTGCGCTCGATGGAGGCGGTCACGGTCGCGCCCTCGCCGGGGAGTTCGTCGAGCACCCACTGCACATCGCCCTCGGTGCGCACGGTGCGCGCGCCGAGCCGTACGATGCGATCGCCCGCGCGCAATCCAGCCGCTGCCGCGGGAGAACCCGCGGCGACATCACGGATCGACTGCTGGTCGTCGCGATCGAGGTGCAGTCCGATGCGGGTCGATGAGGCCGGGGCTGGGGTGACGGACCAACTGCCCGTCGAACGCTTTCGCGTCGGCTCAGGTCTCTCAGCGAAACACGACCATGAGCGGCCGACCGCTCTCGGCGGCCGTCGCACGCGCCGCGGCGAGATCCGTCTCCCGCGGATGCGCTCGCTCTCCCGTGCGTCCTGTGCCGCGGCCACGACCGTCGCGAGCGCCGGGCGCAATACGTGCGTGTGACGCACATCGCGAGCGGCGATGTCGTCGGCGCCATCGAGTTCCTCCCGGAGCCCGAGGACACG
>JAJRVY010000154.1 GCA_024277065.1 Planctomycetota bacterium | reverse complement strand
GCGAGCAGCGCGAGCACGGTGCGCGCGTCGTCCGCCTGCCCCGCGCGGGCGAGCAGCGAGCCGCTGACGAGGCGACCGCGCCGGAGCACGGCAGCCGGAGCGCCCTTGATGCGCGCCTGCTCGAGCGCTCCGAGCGCCTCGCCCGGTCGCCCGAGCGCCGCCAGCGCCTCGGCCAGCAGGAGCGACGGCTCGAGCGCCGGCGGGGCGCCGCTCCGCTCGCACCAGAGCGCCGCCGCCTGCGCCGTCTCCGGCGCCGCGCCCACGCGGCCGAGCGCACGCGCGGCCGCAGCGAGCACGGCGCGCCCCCCGGCGTTGCGGGGACTGCGCTGGGCGGCGGTGACGAGGTGCGGCACGGCCTCGTCCGGGCGCCGCAGGCCGGCGAGCGCGAGCCCGTGCACCAGCGCGACGTCCGCGAAGTTGTGGGAGAGGTCCGTGACCAGCTCGATGGCCTGCGCCGGATCCGCCGTCACGATCGCCGAGGCGAGCCCGACACGCGCGTCCACCGACTCGGGCTGCACCGCGAGCGCGGCGCGATACGCCGCGCGCGCCGCGTCCGTACGGCCGATGGCGCGCAGGCTGGTCGCGTGCGCCACGAGGATCTCGACGTCCTCGGGCCAGATCTTGCGGGCGCGTGCGAGGTACGGCTCGGCGTCGGCCGGACGCCCGTTGCGCAGGAGGTCCACGCCCGCGTCGCGCTGGATGGCCACGTCCTTCGGCGCCAGTTCCGCAGCGCGCAGCAGGAAACGCGTCGCCTCCGCGGGGCGGCTGCGGAACTGCAGCAACGTGCCGAGGGCGTGGCTCACCGCGGCGGCCTTCGGCTGCTCCGCGAGCAGGTCGCGGAAGACGCGCTCCGCCTCGTCGTCACGGCCGCTCCCGAACAGGCGCTGCCCGATCCGGAAGCGCTCGACGAAGTCGTCGATGCGCGCGATCTCCTCCGGGGTCAGGTCGTCGATCGAGCGTTCCTCGGGCACGGCGAGCGTCGCGGCGATGGCCACGGCGGTCGCGACGAGCAGTGCGGGAACGAGGATGCGGCGGAGGTGACGCGTCACGTTTCCTCTCCCGGTACGGGCGGCGGGGCCGGATGATCCCAGGGGCCGCCGCATGCCGTACACGCCGGACCGGTGCCGCACGCCCCGGGCACGCGGCCACTTCGTCCATCGGCTCCGCGGCCGTGCCACGTGAACGCCGATGAAGCTCCTCCCCACCGTCTGCCTCGCGCTCGGCGTGCTCGCCGCGCTCGGGTCGAGCGCCCGGGCGGACCCGCGCGTCGTGCGGGAGCGGGTCCGCGCGTCACTCGATCCCGCGGAGCGCACCGTCGAGGGACTCGCCGAGCTGACCGTCGATGCGGGCGGCGGCGGCGTCCTGGCACTCGAGCTGGCGAGCAGCTTGCGGGTCACGTCCGTCTTCCTGGACGACGCTCCCGTCGAGCAACTCGTGGACAGCGACGAAGGCGCAAGGCTCACGGTCTGGCGCTTTCCGGTCCCGCGCCGCGATGCCGGGCACGTGGTCGTCTCGGTGGCGTGGTCCGGAACGTACGCTCCACCTCCCGGCGCGACATTCGACGCAACCCTCATCGACCTGCCGGAGTCCGCGCGCTGGGCGCCCACGCCGCAACTCGCGACGACGTGGGACGTCACGCTGGAACTGCCCGCCGACCTGCACGCCGTCATGCGCGGCGCGGCGGGCGCGCGAAGCGAGCACGCCGGCCGCGCAACGCAGACGTTCACGGCGCGGCTCCCCGCGCGCGGGCTGCCGCTCGCGGCGGGACGGTGGCAGCCCCTGACCGCGCGCGTCGGCGGCACGTCCGTCACCGTCTGGGGGCCGCCTGCGGACGCCGACATCCTCGACGCAGCGCGGTCGGCGATCGAGCGGCTGTCCGCAGTCCTCGGCCCGTGCCCCGCCGCGCGCTTCGACGTCGTGCCGCGCCGTGCGCTCCTCGCCGCGTCGGCGCCCGGCCTCGGCTCGCGCGGGTGGGGCGACCTCGCGACGCAGGTGGCGCGCTGCTGGTTCGGGCTCGCGCTGCGGGACGACGGAGGCACCGCCCGCTGGGCGGACCCCTTGGCGCTCTACGCCGCGCGGCAACTCGTCGTCGAGGACCAGGACCCGGACGCCGCACTGGCATTCCGGCGCGCGGCGGCGGCGGCGCTCTCGGCAACCACCTCCCCGGCTGACGATCACCGCCGCGTACTCGCGTTCCACGCGCTGCGGCGGGAACTCGGGCGCCCGGCGTTCGAGGCCGCCCTGCGCGCGCTGCTCCGCGATCACGTCGGCGGCATCGCGACCTGGGACGACTTCACCGCCGCCTTCTCGGCCGCCGCAGGTCGCGACATGACGGCGCCGGTCGCGCAGTGGACCCGCCGCGGCGGCGCGCCGCTGCTCACCCTCGAGAATGCGCAACTCGCCACATCGGGAGGGCGCCTGCGCCTGACGGGCACGATCCGGCAGAGCGTCCCCGCCGGAGAAGCACCGTGGCGGCTGCGCGTACCGCTGGAGATCGAACTCCTGAACTCGCGCGAGACCATCGTCGTCGATGCCTCCGGGGAGCGCACCGCGTTCAACGCCCTGCTGCCGGGGCTCCCCGTGCGCGTGACCCTCGATCCGGGCCTCGACGTGCCGCGGCGCCTGTCGCGCAACCCCGGCGAAGAGCCACTGACTGGCTCGCGGCAACTCCTTCCGGACGTCCGGTCGGCCGCGGACGTGGACCGCGTCGCAGCGCTGGCGGCGCGCATCGCGGGCGCCGCGGACGACCGCGCCGCGCGGCGCGCGATCATCGACGATCTGCGCATCGCAGGGCTGGACGCGGCCCTGGACACGCACGAGGTCGAGGTTCGTGCGCGCGACGCCGAAGACGTCGTCGCCGTCGCGGGCGACGCGGTTGCGGGATGCCGGCCCCTGACGTGCTCGCCGCAGACCCCCGAGGGCGGCACCGAGGTCGCCGGCGTCTCGTCCGAGCCGGCCGACGACCTGACCGGCCGGGCGCTGGTCGTGGACGTTCCGCCGGGCACGCCCGACCTCGTCGCGTTCGCGCGCGGGTTCGCAGGCATCGCCCAGGGCGCCGGGGCGGCCGCCCTCGTGCTGCGCCTGCCCGTTGACGCGAAGGCTGCCGCGGCCATGGCCGGGGCCTGGACGACGCCCGCCGAGAGCGGCCGGGGAGGCCACACCGCCGTGCTCGCCGCATGGGAGGCGCAGCGCGCCCGCGGCGACGACCTGGCGCTGCCGACCATCGCGGCGCCGCACGACTTCGCCCCGACGGGTTCCTTCCGCGTGCGCGTCAGGTGGCGCCCGGCGACGGCGCGCGTCTCCGCGGTCCGGGCGACGGTGAAGGCCGGCCACGGGCGCCGCGGCCCGATCGTCATCGCAGCCTACCTCACCGCGCCGGCGGGTGGCCTCCTCGATCTCTCCGCGGCGACGTCACTCGCCGAGGCGGCGCAGCTCCTCGCGCCCCACGCCGCGCTCCTCGGGCGCGACGTGGTGTTCCTGTTCGTGCCGCTCGGCCGCGGGGCGGCCGTGGCCACCGCCGATCTGACGGCGCGATGGGGCGCGCCCCCGGCGGCGGTGATGGTCGTCTCGGGCATGCTCGCGAGCGACTCTCCGGCGGGGGTCGGTCACGCGAACGACGCGGCCGACGTCGCAGGCGTGCTGGCCGCGTGTCTGCGACGGACCGCCATCCCGGTCGCAGCGGACGGCCCCGTGGAGATCCGGCTCGGGAGTCCGTTCGCGTGGCAGACGAGCGGCGAAGCGGTACTCGTGCCGACCGTCATGACGTTCCAGAACGGGCTCACGGAGGCCGGCGCAAGGCCCCCTCCCGCCGCCGCAACACGGCTGGCGCGCGCCGTCGCGCTCGCGGCCCTCGCGGCCTCCGTTCTGCCGTAGCGCCCACGAGGGGCGGCGCGCGACGGTCAACGCGTGGTGGCGTCGAGGGCGTCCTCGAGGGCCTTCGAGTCGGGGTGTCTCTCCACGCCGTTGCGCAGCGTCTCGTCGGCGCGCTTGGCGTTGCCCTGGCTGCGATAGAGCTGCGCGAGCTGCAGGTAGACGTTCGCCTGCTGCGGCTCGGGCGTCATGCCTCGCTGCTGATCCGCGAGCTTCTCGAACTCCTTGATGGCGGCCGGCCCCTTGCCGAGGAACGGGGGCCACTGGCTCCAGGAGAACGCGCGGCTGTAGCGCGCCTGCCAGTGCTCGGGATCGATGGCGAGCACGTCGCCCCACTGCTTCTCGGCGCGCATGGCCCAGGTGCCGCGCTCGGGACCGTCCGGCACCGTGAGCAGCTTCGCCGTGTAGGCACTGGCGAGGCGCAGCTTGGCCTCGACGTCGCGCGGCGCGGCGGCGGCCTTCTGCTCGAGGTCCTTCATCAGTTCATCGAGCGCCCCCGTCGTGCGCGCGAGCTCCCAGAAGCGCGCTTCGTCGGCGGGCGAGGCCTCGCCCGCCCAGACCTTGCTGCGCAGCGCGGCGAAGTCCTCGCGCGCCCGCGCCGCCGCGCCCACGTCCTCGCTGACACCCGGCGCCACGCCCGCCGCCGCCGGATCGGCGGTGGCGCGCTGCTCCACCGCCTCGAGGCGCTCCAGCAGCTCGCGCACCTTGTCGCGAAGCTGCGCCTCGTCGTCGCGCCACCCGTTGATGCGCTTGTTCTGCGTGCGGATGGAGTCCTCCGCCGCCGCCAGCCGCGCGATCGTGTCGTCCGCGATCTCGCCGTCGTGAACAAGAACGTCCTTGTTCTCGAGGGCCAGGTCCTGCGCGACGGTCGCCGTGTAGACGCCGATGCCGCCGAGGACGAACCCCGCGATGCCCGCCATGAACGCAATCGCCTCGAACTTCATGCTGTCCCTCCTGCCCACGCGCGCCGCCGCGCCGCCCGTCGCAGCCTCCACCACGGCCCCGACTGCCACTTTGTCATGCGCTGATCGCGCCCCGCCGGCCGATCTGGCTCACCTTCCCCGCCAGCGTACGCGCCGCCTGCCGGAACGACAGCGCCACGGGCGACTCGGGATGACTGATCACGACGGGCGTCCCCTCGTCACCACCGATGCGCACGGTCGGGTCGATCGGGATCTCGCCCAGGAAGGGCCAACCGTGCTCCGCCGCCGTGGTTCGCCCGCCGCCGTGGGCGAAGATCTCCGCGCGCTCGCCGCAGCACGGGCAGACGAAGTAGCTCATGTTCTCGATGACGCCGAGCATGGGCACGTTGACACGGTCGAACATGTTCGCGCCCTTGATCACGTCGGCCAGCGCCACCGGCTGCGGCGTGGTCACCATCACCGCGCCGGTGAGTGGGAAGATCTGCGTCAGCGAGAGCTGCACGTCGCCCGTACCCGGCGGCATGTCCACCACGACGTAGTCGCGCTCGCCCCAGTCCACGTCCTCGAAGAACTGCGTGATGGCCTTGTGCAGCAGCGGCCCGCGCCACACGACGGCCTGCCCCTCCGGCACCAGGTACCCCATCGAGAGCACGGCCATGCCGTGCGCCTCGACGGGCTGGATGCGCCCCTCGACGATGGCCGGTTTCTGCCCCACCGTGCCGGTCATGAGCGGGGCGCTGGGGCCGTAGATGTCCACGTCCATCAGCCCGACGCTCGCACCCTCCTGGACGAGCGCCGCGGCGAGGTTGACGGCGACGGTGGACTTGCCGACGCCGCCCTTCCCCGACGCCACGGCGATGACGTTGCGGATGCCCGGGGCGCGCTCGGCGTCGGGGCCCCGCGCAGGCGCCACGCGAGCGCTCCACTGGATCTCCAGGTCGCTCACGCCGAGCGGCGTGAGAGCCGCGCGCACGTCGCCCTCGATCTGATCCTTCAGCGGGCACGCAGGCGTCGTCAACTCGATGCCCAGGAACAGCTTCTCGCCTGCGAACTCGACGTTCTTGATCATCCCGAGCGACACGAGATCCTCGTGCAGCTCGGGATCATGGACGTGGCGCAGGGCCTCGAGAACAGCGTCTTCGGAAGGGGGCACGGCAGACCTCCGGGGCGTTGAGATGCGGGAGCCCCGGAGGCTAGCCCGGAGCACGGCACTTCCGGAGCCCGTTCGGGTCCGAGGGGCCATTCGCTCCGTCGTCATGCGGCGCCCGGCTCGATTCGGCGGTTCCGGCGCATCACTTGCGACCGGGCTCCGGGGACAGAGGGCAGCGGGTCCTGAGCCTCGACCTCCAGGACGCCACCAGATTCACGAGCCCGGTCAGATGTGGAGCGCGACAACCGGCGGTTGCGGTAGGGACGCCGGTTACCCGGCGCCCCCCGCGCAGATCCGTGCTTGCGGCCTTCCCGCACATAATGTTGTCGTCAACATTACTCCACCGACTCCTCAACGGCTCTCGCCGCTTCGTTCGCCGGCTTCATCGGTACTACGCAGTCGTCCGACTTCCCGGTGACGTGCGCACGCGACGCGAGGAGAGCACAGATGACGCCGTTCACCGACACCGCCAAGGTGCTGCTGCTCGTCGCGATCGTGCTCGTCACCGCCGCCTGCGAAGCGCTGCCGG
>JAJRVY010000153.1 GCA_024277065.1 Planctomycetota bacterium | reverse complement strand
CGGGATCTCCCGGGCGCGTTCCGCGCGGCTGCTGCGCTCCGCATCTCGATGCACGAAGAGCAAGTCCGGCTCGTAGTCGGACACCGCGGACTCCATCGACTCCTGCAGTCGGCCGTGGTGGGTGCGGTATGCGAGTTGCCGGAATGTCGCAGCCGGCCTGAACTCGCGGAGTAGCCATGCGATGGGGTGCAGCAGTACGTCGTCCGACGCGCCGTCGCCGAGCAGCAGGTAGCTGATCGTCAAGGTAGTGAGGAGCCGAACTCGAGGTGGAGCTGGCGGTCGCGCAGCGAGCGCGCGACCGGCGACCCACCGATGAGGTCTTCCAGGTGCTTCAACGTAATGGTTTCGCCGCCGCGCCAGTTCGATCCGCTGCGGACGGCGGCCACGGTGGCTGCTCGCCCGGAGCCTCCCGTGCCGGACGTGACGAACTGCACCTCGTCCACGTCGAGTTGCCGGACGACGTCGGGAGAGTGACTGTTGAGGATCACCTGGCGCATCGGGTTGTCCTCGCCGATGGGCAACTCGGCATCGACGGCGTAGTCGCGCAGGAGAGCGATGAGCTTCGGCACGCGGCTCGGGTGGATGCCGTTCTCGGGTTCCTCCATGCAGAGCACGGCGCTCGCCTGGTCATCGAGCTGCATCGCGACCAGTGCCAGGTACCGCAGAGTGCCGTCCGACAGGGACCGCGGGCCCAGCCACCGGTCACTCGCGGACAGGCGCACTTCGACGACGAACTGACGATGTACGTCGTCCTCGCGGACTCGGATCTCGCGCACTTCGGGGACGAGCCCGGACAGCATGTTGGCTGCGGTGGCGAACAGCCTCCCGGGCTCCGTCTCGTCGCGCGCGAGTCGATGCAGCGTCGCCGCGATGTGCTGCCCTCGCTCATCGACGTGCTCGGGTGCCCCGAAGGGATCGGGAGCGCGCAGCGACGATGGCTCGAGGTGCAGCGAGTGCCACGACGACATCTCTCGCTTCGCAGCGAGAATCGTCGGGTAGTCGGCGGTGTTCGTGCCGCCGAGCACGGTCCGTGGCGACGCACCGGCAGGTACGGCTCGGCCACGGCTCCCGCCGTCCTGGTGGAGTTTCACTCGCACCTGGCCCGAGTCCGGGTCGAGAGTCGATGAGATCAGGGGGCCGCCGCGCCGGACCCCGTGCAGGGCCGAGTCCCGGAACGACCGGGAGTGCGGGAACCCGATGATCGACTTCGCCTCACCCTTGCGCAGGTGGTGCAGCTCTTCATGAGCCAGTACGAGTCGTGGTCGAGGGTCCGCCTCGTAGGTGAACTTCACGTGATACCGCAGCAGGTTCGTACTCGCCGTGGCGAGGACGCCGAAGTCGTCGCGGACCTGCTGGTTCGTCAGCATGTCGGCTTCGAACTCCAACATCGAGGACTCGCTCTTGGCCCAGAACAGGTCCAGGGGCTCGTGCACGCCGGTGGCCGGGGGGCGGATCTCGCCGGCGGCCGATTGGATGTCCTGGTCGGCCAGATGTCGCAGGAACTGTATGGCGTCGAAGATGTTCGACTTGCCGACCCCGTTCGGGCCGACGAAGCACGTGAACGGCCCGAGACGAACCGAGATATCTCGGAGGTTCTTGAAGCCACGGATCTGCAGGCGCAGCAGCACGGCGGCAGTCTAGCACCGGCGTGGCGTCGGCGCCGATGCTGCCGGCGCTGCCGCTGCCGATGCGTGCCGTGGTGACCACAGCGTTCGGGCTTCGGCGAGGCGTTCGGTCCAGCGCGTCGAGGTCAGTTCGAGGTCGCGTACCGTGCCCGTGATGGAGAGGTCGGGGAGGGGCGTGATGCGTGCGATGCGGGCGGCATCGACGGGGCGTCCGTCGAGCAGGGCGGTGACATGGGCGGGGCGCTCGAGCCCCGGCAGGTAGACCAGCGTCGTCTGCGCTTCGTGGGCGCCCGTGGCGAGCAGCAGCGAGATCGCGAGCTCGCGTGCGCGCAGCGCCCCTTGGCGATCCACCTTGTGCGGGTCCTTGCCGCAGAGCGCCCCGCCACCGATCGGGACGCCGGGACCGTAGTGATCGACGACGAGCTTCTTGCCCGACAGGCCGTTGTCGCTGTGGGGTCCGCCGCAGGAGAAGTCGCCCGCGCCGTTGATCCTCGGCAGCCGCTCGTCCCAGGAGGCGTGGAGGCCCGGCAGCGCGGCGGCCATCCGGCGGGATGCGCCGCGGAGCGCGGGCTGGATCAGCGCGTGGACGGCGTCCGGTTGCACGCCTTCGCCGTGCTGGATCGAGGCGTTCAGGACGCGCCATCGGTAGCGCCCTTCGTGCTCCTCGATCCCCGCGAGGACCTTGCCGTCCGGGCCGAGGACGCCCGGCGCCGCGCGGCGCGCCGCGGCGAGCGCGTGGGCGAGTTCGCGGGCGGCCCACGGCGCGGGGGGCAGGAAGCCTGTCCGCGGCCCGCCGCACGCGTAGCCCACGACGATCGACTGGTCGTCGGAGTAGCCGCGGATCGCGCGCTCGTCGTCCGCGAGCGCGCCGACGTCGAGGTCGGCCCGGACGCGCGGGACGATCCGCCAGCGTCCCTCGTAGCCCGCGGCGCGGTAGACGTCGCGCGCGAGCGCACCGAGATGAAGGTCCACCGGATCGTGGGGGCGGCCGGCCGCGACGCGCCCGGTCACGAAGACGGTGTCGCGGTGCACGCCGACCTCCACGCCGACGAGCGCGTCGGAGTCGTGGGCGACGGCCGCGTCCACCAGCGCCTCGGCGAGGGCATCGGCGAGCCGGTCCGGGTGCCCGGCGAGAACGTGCTCGGCGACGTGGAACTGCGGCGCGGGTGGACGTGGAGCGCGGCCTCTCGCGGGCGGGACGTCTACGGATGGGCCTCTCATGGGCGGGACTCCTGCGTGGCGGGGCCGGAGTGGGTGTCCGGCAGGACGGTGAAGGAACGGGCGATGCCGGCGAGGTCGTGGCGCCATGCGTTGCTCGCGGGCAGCACGACGTCGATGGCGATGTGACGCGCGCGGATCTCTCCGGCGAGCCGTTGTGCGGGCGTGCCCGTGTAGCCGTCGGTGAGCACGATGACCTGGCGCACGCGCGATGCGTCGAGCACGTGTCGTAGGACCGGATCGATGTCGGTGCCGAGCGTGGAGTGCACGAGGCCCGCCGCGAGATCCGCGGGCGCCAGCGGCCGCACCTCCGTCGAGAACTGGAACAGCCGCGCCCGGCGCCGGGCGACGTGTGGGGTGAGCATGTCGAGGAGCATCGGGAGGACGGACCGCATCGACCCCGAGACGTCGAGGTAGACGTGCGCTGGAGCGGACGGCACTGGGACGCGGTGACGGCGCGGCAGGCCCTGCGTCCAGAGCGTCACGGGGAGCCCGAGCCGGCGGCGGGCCGCTGCCGTGCGGTCGCGGGGATTGGGCAGGACGCCGCGTCCGCCGGCGACGACGGCGGGCTGCCGGCGGCGTTCGTTGGCGCCGCCGCGTCCGTTGACGAGCAGTCGCCGCAAGAGCGCACCGAACACCGCGCGCGCCGTCGGCTGCGCCGCGCGCCGCGACAGGGGCCAGCCGCGCACGTCGCCGCCCTCGTCACGGCCCGCAATGCGGAAGGGCGGTGGTGGCCAGCGTCCGACGATGCGCCGGATGACGCTGCCGAGCACCGCGTCCTCCGCGGCGCGCGCCTCGTCGTCCGCCGCCTCCGGCCCATGATCGCCGAGCAGGACGACGGGCGCCCCGCCGCAACTTCCGCGGCGCAGGAGGTCGAGGATCTCCCCGTACGTCGGCATCGGCTGCGACGTGCACCCCGCCGGTGGGTACAGCGCGCGCAGGACGCGCGCCACGCCGCGCGGGTGATCCGGCGCGGGATACCGCGGGGCGCGGGGCCAGCCCGGCGGCGGCCGCAGCAGCAGCGCGGGGAAGCGGTCCGCCGGATTGAGGCGTTCGAAGAAGCCACGGTATGCGCGCCCGGGGAACTGGCGCGCAAGACCGGCGTTGATGACCGCGTCGAAGGCGATGTTCTGCGCGCGCGTCGCGCGTGGGTAGAGGCGCGTGTGCGCCAGCAGCACGTGCCACAGCTCGTGCATCGCGAGGAGGAAGAGATGTTCGTCGCGCGCGCAGCAGCGGGTGACGAAGTCCGGGTTGATCAGGAGCCGCGGGCGGCCCTCGCACGTGACGGCCGCCGTCGCGACGTCGGCGCTCGCCTCGACTCCCGCGAGGCGGCAGAAGGTGTCCATCTCCCACGTCGCGGCGCCCAGGCAGCGCGACAGCCGCTCGGCGAGGCGCGCGGACTCGCGCTCGCGGTCCGTGGCGTGCCGGCTCACGACCGCACCTCGCCGGGCGCCCGCGCACCCCGCGCGAGAGCCACGAGTCGCGGGTCGAAGGACGCGCGGGCGCGCAACGGGCCGGCGTCCGCTCCGAGCAGCGCCTCCGCGTCGGCCATCAGTACCTGCCCGCGGGCCCGCGCGAGGACGTTCAGCACGAGCCACGGATTCCGCGCGACGACCACCCGTGGCGGCGGCTCGGACTCCTCGATGGCGCCCGCGTCGCAGAGCAGCGCCGCGCCGCGGAGCGAGAGCTCGCGCCAGCGTCGATCCGCCTCGGCCCGGTCGCGGCTGTGCGAGGCGTGCTCGGGCAGGAAGAGCGCCGCCGTGGCGCCGACGGGGGCGATGACGCAGCGCACCTGCGTCGCCGGTCGCATCGACATGTTGGCGAGCAGCGAGCGGCGTTCGCGTCTCATCCCGCCTCCGTGCACGCGTCCCGCACGTCAAAGAGGTCCAGGTCGGCGATGAAGCGCGCGAGCGCATCGCGCCACGGTTCGTCGTCCCACAGATCGGGGAACCCGGCGACGACGAAGTTGCGCTCGATGGCGGCGCGCGCCGTCGGTGTCCGCTGCGCCATCCACTGCGAGATCTCGCGCCACGTCTCGAGCCGCGGGCCGGGCGCCACGTCGCGGCAGAGCGCGGACGGCGTGACGACGCGCCCGGCGAGTTCCGCGAGCGCCTCCCAGGCAGCGGGGTCCAGTTGCCGCGTGTTTCCGAACGCCAGCATCATTGCCGTTGCAACGCCCATCCGGCGCGCCGCGGAGTCGGTCTCCGCGAGGCACTTCGTGACGAGCTGCGACAACTCGTGGTCGTCCACGCCGAGTTCCGCCGCGAGAGTGACCCGCAGCACGGGATCGCGCTCCTCGAGGATCGCGCGACGCGCCGAGCGGGCGGGGAGCGCGGCGACGTCCCACGCGTGGCGGTGCGCGGCGATGAGCAGCGCGGGTTCGGGCGGCACGGCGCCCGCGGTGTGCGGCAGGCCGTTGCGCAGCGCCGTCTCGGAGCTGCCGGCGAGGCGCGTGTCCTGGCCGTGGAGCACGAGCCGGGCGGCGTGCACGAAGACGATGTTCTCGAGCAGCATGCGCGCGCGGCGGGGCGAGACGCGCACGTCACCGTCCGCAAGCCGATCGACGAGCGTGACGACGTAGTCGGCGAGGCGCCGCCGCAGGCCCGGGGCGAGAGCAGCGGCCAGGTGGGCGGTGCGCACGACGCGCTCGCGCAGGAGCCGCGCATGGCCCGGCGCGGGATCGCCGCCGAGGACCACCGCGCGGCGCGTGTCGCGGCCCAGCTCGTCCCACGTCGGAACGCGCACGACGAACGCGAAGCGATCGGCGAGCGCGGGGTCCAGCGGCTCGGCTCCCAGGTAGTCGTCGTCGCCGGGTGCCGGCTGCGCTGCGGGCGGGGGATTCATGGCTGCCCAGCGGTGGCGCAGCGCCGGAAGATCGACGCCCGCCACGCGTCGCTCGTGGATCAGCGGGAACAGCTTGTTCTGCAGGTCCACGCGGCAGCGCGAAATCTCGTCGAGGAAGACGAACTCGGCGCCCCACACGGCGCCCGGCGCGGCCGCGAAGTGCAGCTCCCGGCCGGTCTCGTCCGGCATCGGGATGCCCACGAGGTCGTCGTAGTTCAGCAGCGACGCGTTGTAGTGCCGGAACGAGTGCCCGAGGGCGCCGGCGACGCGCTCGACGAGGAGCGACTTGGCCGTTCCGTGCGCGCCGACGAGTAGCAGCGGCGCCTCGGCAGCGAGCGCCGCCAGCAGGATGGCGTCGAGCCGCTGCCAGCCGCGGATGCCGAGCGACTCCGCGAACCCTGCGGTGCATCCGGCGCGCCGGGCGTCGGTGTGCGGACGCCGCCGCGTCGTTCGTCGCGCGTCTCGGGATCGTGTCACGGGTGCCGTCCTCTCCGATGGGGGGACGGCGTTCGCCGGGCACCTCTCGCGACGGCCCGGTCCGGGAACCGGAACGCGACCGAAAGCGGGAGACCGCGCGCGGTGCGCCAGATGACGTGCGCCGTGCGCGGCCTCCCACGAGCGGACTTGGGATTGCCACGTGCGGACCGCGCGGTCCGCCATGACCACATCCCCGCGCCTGCGGGAGAGCACCTTGGGAGTCCGTCCCAGGTTGCCGGGCCCGCCCGAGGCGGACCTCTCTCGATGTCTGCGTCCAGTGTATCACGCCGCTGTGCACCGCTGCCGTCTTCGCGGCCGGAGACGGCCGCGGCGCGACGGTCGATGACGTGCTCGAGCGCTTGCGCGGTTCGCCATCCGACTTCGACCCGGAGGCGTAGACTGGCGCCATGACGCATCCCCTCCTCTTCTACGACGCCAGGGCCGGCTTCTCCGGGAGCCGGTGGAGTTCGAGGATTCGGACGAGAGCCGCGCCGTCGAGGAGTACGGGAAGACCGAGGACGAATTCGAGGACCGCCCTGACGTCCAAGTCCTGCTGCTCTCGGCCGACTCCCTCGACACGCTGCGCGTCACGCACGCCGACTTCTTCGGCGAACTGACGTTCGACGGCGCGCACCACGACTGACGCGCTGCCGTTCGGTCGGTCGCTCAGTAGTACTGATAGTGCGGGCTGGTGAGGAGGGCGAGGGCGGCGGTGCGCCAGGTGGCTCCGGGTTCGGCCAGGACGGTGAGGAAGGCGCTGAGCTCGTCGGGCGTGGGGTCGCGGCCGAGGAGGCGGTGGAAGAGGTCGAGGATCTCCTCGCTCGTGACGGCGCCGGCGGCGCTGTCGGACGTCCTGGCGTCGGCCGCGTCGCGCGCGCCGGCGGGGGGGATGACGGCGCCGCTGTCGAGCATGACCTTGGCCAGGACGCCGCGCAGGGGCGCAGCGTCGGTGAGGGCCTGCAGGGCGTTGCGCATGTTGCGGAACTCCTGCAGCGCGGGCGGGCGGCCGAGCAGGTCCACGAACAGCCCGCGGATGAACTGGTGGTCGTCCTTGACGCGCGGTGCGCGGCCTGGACTCGTGTAACGCTCGGACGTGAGCCACTCGCGCATGAGCGGCCTGAACTCGGAGGGGTCGAGCGTCAGACGCGACACGACGGCGGCGTGCTCGTCCGCGGGGAGCGGCGCGCCGAGGTAGCGCTGCTCCATGCGTCGCGCGAAGTTGTCCACGTAGCCCGGCTGCTCGAGCGCGATGCGCACGACGTCGCTCTGGCTCGTGCCGAGCTGCTTGAAGATGCGCGTCTTCTGCCCGTCGTACATGCGCTTGGCTTCCTTGAGCAGGCGCTTCTCGCTCTGCACCTCGATCGACAGGAACTGCTCGAGGACGACGGTGACGTACGTGTCGTTGCCCGGGTTGCGCGCGTTGAACTCGGCCGACAGCGCGAACGCACGGTGCGCGTCGCGGAACGTGAGCAGGTCGTCGCGCATCTTCGTGGGGACGGCCGCGAGGCGATCACTGACGGGCCGGAAGCGATCGATCAGGAGGAAGAAGAACGCCTCTTCGTCGAACCAGTGCTCCCACGTCTCGAGCGAGCCGAGCAGTCGATCGACGCGCTCGGGATACGGCATGGCCGCGACGCGCGCGATCTCCTCGCGCGTCGGGCTGCGGCCGAGGAGATCGAAGTACAGCGCGCGCGTCAGGCGTCGCTGCGTACTCGAGAGACGCAACGCCGGGAGCGGGCGATCGTCGTCGCCAGGCGCGCGCTCGACGGGACGCGTGGCGGCGAAGCGCACCAGCACGGGCCAGCCGGACAGCTTGCCGTCGCGCGGGCGGCAGCGCAGCAGCCACGGTCCGTCGCGGTCGGGTGTGATCGACGTCGTGGCGCCGCTGCGCTGCGACAGCCGCGCCTCGGCGCCGAGCGGTTTCTCGACGATCTCCCATTCGATGCTGACGTCGTCGCCGTCGGCGTCGAACGAGAGCGCGGCGTCGAGCGACAACTCCGTGCCGCGTGGGACGGTGGTGGGCCACGGCGCGAGCACCGCGACCGGCGCCGCGTTGCGCGCGTCCGCGCCGAACACCCACTGCACGAGCGGGCCCTTGGCGTCGATCAACGCGGGCGCGAAGTCGCGGCCGTCGGCCTTGCCGCCGTCGTGGTCGATGCCGCCGCGCGCGAGCGGCACGAGCTTGAGCAGCAGAAGGCTGCGCTCGGGCGCGGGCGCATGCACGAGCTGCGTGATGGACTCGTAGTTGGCCTGCACGGCGGCGTCGCTGAACGCACCGTCCGGCCCGGGTGGCACCAGCCGGTGACGCGTGCGGTTGTCGGGGTCGTCGGCGTCGTGACAGCCGATGCAGTTGCGCTCGAGCAGCGGCAGGACGTTCGCGCGGAAGAACGCGGGATCGTGCACGACGCGGCGCCGCATGCCGCCTTGCATGGCGCCGCCGGATGGCTCGTCCTGCGCGAAGGCGGCCGATGTCGCGATCGCCGCGGCGCTCGCGAGCACGAAGAACACGACGAGCACGCCGTACGGAGCGTGGCGCCGGGGCGCGTGCCGGTGCGGCGTGGGCCGACGGAGTGTGCGCGGGTGCAGTGGGGTCACACGACGGATCCTACCGGGTGGCTAACGCGCTGCACGCGAGAGGACCGCGGCGGGGACTGCGCCGCCGAAGCGGACTCGGGGCGGCATCGTACACGGGACTGAATCGAACACGGGAGGTCCCGGAGGACCTCCCGCTCTGGGTTCGAACACTGGCGCGCCCGATACCGGAGACGTCGCGCTACTTGCGGCGACGCGCGGTCTTCTTGGCCGCCTTCTTGGTCGCCTTCTTCGCAGCCTTCTTGGCGGGCTTGCGCGCGGTCTTCTTGGCCGGCTTGCGCGCGGTCTTCTTGGCGGTCTTCTTCTTGGCCGCCTTCTTGGCGGGCTTGCGCGTCGCCTTCTTGGCCGCCTTCTTGGCCGGCTTGCGCGCGGTCTTCTTGGCGGCCTTCTTCTTGGCCGGCTTCCTG
>JAJRVY010000152.1 GCA_024277065.1 Planctomycetota bacterium | reverse complement strand
CGTCGTCCGCAGCGAGTGCGATCCGGCGCTGCCCGGCGATGCTGCGCACAACTCGCGCGCCAGCAAGCTGTTACGCTCGCTGCGACCGTCTGCTGCGTTGCCGCTCCTCCACAACTCGGCTAGGGAGGTGCCGTCGTCGCGCGCCTTGCATCCGGCCGCAGCGAACGAAACCTCGTCTCACGCGACGACTCCGACAGGCTACTAGGCCGACGCGTCGCCCATGCCCGAGAGACGACCGAGGTCGCGCCAGAAGCCGGGGTAGCTCTTGGCGACGCAACCCGCGTCGCAGAGGCGCACGTCCGGGATCGCGAGCCCGGCGACGGCGAACGCCATGGCGATGCGATGGTCGCCGCGCGGATCGACGAGTCCACCGGTCGCCGCCCGCCCCTCGATCACGAAGCCGTCCTCGCGCTCGCGGGCCGGCCGCCCGACGGCGCGCGCCGCCGCGACGATCGACGCGATGCGATCGGACTCCTTGATGCGCAGGTGCGGCGCCTCCACGACCTCCGTCTCCCCCTCCGCGACGCACCCGAGGGCGCCCACCAGGGGGGCGAGATCCGGCGCCCCCCGCAGCGAGACGCGGACGCCGCGCAGGCGGCCGGTGCCGCGGCAACGCACGGCGTGCTCGCCGCCGTCGGTCAGCGCCCCCATCTGCTCGAGGATGCCGAGGATGCGGGCGTCCGGCTGACTCGAGTCGCGACCCAGGCCCGTCACGCTCACGTCGCCGCCCGAGACGGCGGCCGCCGCAAGCAGGTACGCCGCCGACGACCAGTCACCCTCGACCGTCGCGTCCGCGGCGCGGAGACCGCCGCCCTGTGATCGCAGGACGGTACGGCTGCCGCCGCCGCTCGCAGGGACGGCGTCATCGCGCACATGCGGCACCCCGAACGCTGCGAGCACGTCGAGCGTCAGGTCCACGTAACCGAGGGACGCGTGGGCGCGTGGCACGCGCAGATCGAGGGTGCCCTCGCGCAGCGCGGCCGCGGTGAGCAGCAGCGCCGTGAGGGGCTGGCTCGACATCGAGACGTCGGGGCACGCGAGCCCGGACGGGAGGCGCCGCGCCGGACCGCCGGAGATGCGCAGCGGCGGACGGCCGTCGGTCGTGCGTGCCTCGCATCCGAGCCCGCGCACGACGTCGAGGACGCTGCCCACGGGTCGTGCCCGCAGCGACGCGTCGCCGTCCAGCACGTACGGCCCGCGCCCCAGGCAGCAGACCGCGGCGAGGACGCGCAGCCCGGTCCCCGAGCCGCCGACGTCCAGCACGACGTCGCTGCCACCGGATGCGCCGGGGCGCTCCGGGAGCCGTCCGGCGCAACCGTGCACGAGAACCTCGGGCCCCTGCTCGTGGATCGCGATGCCGAGAGCGCGAAGCGCGCGCAGGACGGCGCGCACGTCGTCCGCGTCCGGAAGGTGCCAGATCGTGGACACGCCGTCGGCGAGGGAGGCCGCGACGAGAAGGCGAATCGCGTGACTCTTGCTGCGCGGCGCCGTCACGACGCCGCGCGCGGGCAGCCCGTGCGGGATGTCGAGCACGGTCGGTGACGGCGCGTCCATGCGTCCATTGTCCGCGCAACGGCCCGCTTCGGAAGACAGATCGCGCGGCGCTCGGAGACAGATTGAGGGCCGCGCGCAAGCCATCTACCCTGGCCCCACGGCAAGCACGGCTGCGGCCACCGAGCGCCCGGGAGGACGACGATGAACGACGCCACGGTCCTGAACACTCATCTCGAGGGACTGACGCTGCGCGCGCAGGGCAAGGTGCGCGACGTGTACGACGTCGGCGATGAGCTGCTCATCGTCACGACGGACCGCATATCGGCCTTCGACGTCGTCCTGCCGAACGGCGTCCCGGACAAGGGCAAGGTGCTGACGGCGGTCTCGGCGTTCTGGTTCGAGCAACTCGCGGACGTCATCCCCAACCACCTCCTCACGACCGACGTGGACGAGATGCCGCACGACGTGCGCGCCCACGCCGACGTGCTCCGCGGCCGCGCGATGCTGGTGAAGAAGTGCGCCCCCTTGCCGGTCGAGTGCGTGGCGCGCGGCTACCTGGCGGGCAGCGGCCTCGCGGAGTACCGGGCCTCCGGCACGGTCTGCGGGATCGCGCTGCCGGACGGCCTCGCGGAGTCGTCGCGACTGCCCGAGCCAATCTTCACACCGGCGACGAAGGCGGACGTCGGGGACCACGACGAGAACATCGACTTCGCGCGGATGTGCACGATCGTCGGCGACGAGATGGGCGCGCGGCTGCGCGAGCTGACGCTCACGCTGTACGGGCGCGGCGCCGACCACGCGCGGAGCCGCGGCGTCATCCTCGCCGACACGAAGTTCGAGTTCGGCATGCACGACGGCGAACTGACGCTCATCGACGAGGCGCTCACGCCGGACTCCTCGCGGTACTGGGAGGCCGCGGCATGGCAACCCGGGCGCCCGCAGCCGTCGTTCGACAAGCAGCCGGTACGCGACTGGCTCGACGGACTGGACTGGGACAAGACACCGCCGGCCCCGGCCATGCCACCGGAGGCCGTCTTCGCAACCCGTGAACGCTACGTCGAGATCTACAGGCGCCTGACAGGCAAGGAGTTGGACTGATGGCGAACGGTGACCTCGCGACGGCCAGGGTCGTCATCCTCATGGGCAGTGACAGCGACCTGCCGCGCATGACGCAGTGCCTGTCGTCCCTCGAGGCGCTGGGCGTGGCGTACGACATCCGCGTCGCCTCGGCGCACCGCACGCCGCAACGGGTACTCGACATCGTGACGCGTGCCGAGGCCGCGGGCGTGCAGGTGTTCATCTGCGCCGCCGGTGGCGCCGCGCATCTGGCGGGCGCCGTCGCCGCGCACACGACGTTGCCGGTCATCGGCGTCCCGCTCGCCATTGCGCCCCTGAACGGCGTGGATGCTCTCTACGCGACGGTCCAGATGCCGCCGGGACTGCCCGTCGCGACCGTGGCCGTCGGTGACTTCGGCGCCCACAACGCCGGCATCCTCGCCGCGCAGATCCTGGCCATCGGCGACGCCGAGCTGCGCGTTCGGGTGGCCGCGCAGCGCCAGGAGATGCGCAGCAAGGTGCTGGCGAAGAACGCCAGAATGCGCGAGGAACTGGGGCTCCCCGCGGAGTCCTGACCGCCTCGTGACGCCGAGCCCGCCCACCTCGCCCCCGCCATCCACGCCCGCAGGCGCGGTACCGAGCATGGCGTGGGCACCTGACGACGAACGCGGCTGGCCCGGCCACGTGGAACTGCTGGACCAGACCCGCCTGCCGCACGAGACGGTGGTGCTGCGGCTGTCGGACGTCCTCGAGATCCGCGACGCGATCCGGCGCCTCGCCGTACGGGGCGCCCCGGTGATCGGGATCACAGCGGCGTTCGGCCTGGTGGCCGGCGTCCAGGCGCACACGGGTTCGGCCGCCGCGTTCGCGGCGCGCCTCGCGCACGTGGACGAGCGCCTACGCACGTCGCGGCCGACGGCGGTCAATCTGGGCTGGGCCCTGGACCGCTGCCGCGCCGCGATCACGGGGTGCCGCGAACCGGGCAGCGCCGTGGACAGGCTGCTGGCCGAGGCGCACGCCATCCGTGCCGAGGACGAGGCCGCGTGCGCCGCGATGGGCCGCCACGCCCTGCCCCTCTTGCGCAGCGGCGGCTGCTACCTGACGCACTGCAATACCGGGCGGCTCGTGGCGGCCGGCATCGGCACGGCGTTCGGCGTCTTCGTCTCGGGGCAACACGCCGGGCTCGACCTCACGGTGTACGCCGGCGAGGTGCGCCCGCTCCTGCAAGGCTCACGCCTCACGGCGTTCGAGCTTCGGGAGCGCGGCATCCCGGGATACCTGCTCCCGGACGGCGCCGCGGGCGCGCTGCTGCAGAGCGGACGCATCGAGGGCGTCTTCGTCGGCGCCGACCGCATCGCTGCCAACGGAGACACGGCGAACAAGATCGGCACGTACGCCATCGCCGAGTTGGCGCGCGCCGGTGGCGTCCCCTTCCACGTCGTGGCCCCCACCAGCACGATCGATCCGACGCTCTCCGACGGCTCGTTGATCCCGATCGAGCAGCGCCCCGCCGACGAGGTCCTCACATTCCGCGGCACGTCGGTCGGCCCGGACGGTTTCGCGGTCTGGAACCCGGCGTTCGACGTGACACCGGCGCGTCTCATTTCAGGAATCGTGACCGAGCGCGGCATCGCCCGTGCCCCCTTCGGCCCGGCCCTCGCGTCGCATCTCTCGTCCTGAATCGAGAATCGCGCTCTCAGGCTCGGACTCGTCCCTGACCGATGAGGAACCGATACCACTGCACCGGGAGAGTCCATGGCCTTCGAGGGCAACCTCAGAGATCTCGAGTTCGGCGACGTCGTGCAGACGCTGTCGATGACGCGCCAGTACGGCACCCTCGTCGTGCGCGGGCCGGAGGAGCGCCGTGTCGCGTTCACGGAACGGGGCATGGTGCTGCTCTCCGCCCGCCCCTCGCACGGTGAGCGCGTCGGACGCTATCTGCTCGGTCGCGGGCGCGTCACGGCCGACGCGCTGGAGACCGCGCGGCGCGCGACGCGGCGCGCCACGGAGGCGGCCCTCGGTGACGCCCTCCTCGAGGCCGGAGCCGTGACGGAGGAGCACCTCGCCGAGGCCCGTCGCTACGTCGCCGAGGACGACCTCTTCGACCTGTTCCGCTGGTCCGAGGGGCAGTTCGAGTTCCACGCCGACGACCTGCAGCTCAGCGGGCCGTTCGCCTCCCTCTCCTTCGACGTGGGAGCCGTCGCCATGGAGGCCGCACGGCGCATCGACGAGGCGCCGCTTCTCGAGGCCGTCGTGCCGCTCGGCGAGGTCCTCATGGCCGGTGCCCCGGAGTCCGCACCACGCGAGGGCGAGGCGAAGCAGGACATGCTGCGACTCTACGCGGCGGCGAACGGCAGGCGCACGGTCGGCAACATCGTGAAGGAGTACCACCTCGGCGAGTTCGACACGCGCAAGCACCTCGCGAGCCTGATCGAGTGCGGCGCACTGCGTCCGGCGACGGCGGAGGAGATCCTCGCGGTGGTGTCCGGCATCAAGGACCGGGGCCGCGCGGCGCGGCTGCTGCGCCGCGCCGTCGAACTGGACCCGACCAGCGCCGCCGCGTGGAGCAAGCTGGCGAAAGCACTGGCGGCGAGCGGCGACAAGGCCGCCGCGGCCGACGCGCTGTCGGAACTGGCGAGCCTGCAGTACTCGGTCGGCCAGGGCGAATCGGCGCTCGGCACGCTGCGGGCCGCGCTCAAGATGAACCGTCAGTGCATCACGGCGCACTCGCTGCTCACGCGGACACTGCTGGCGCTCCAGTTGGTCGATGAGGCGGTCGCGGCGGCGCGCGACGCCGTGACCGAGAGCCTCGCCGCCGACGAGCCGCAGGCGGCGCTCGACATCGCGCTCGCCGCCCTCGAGTACGTGCCGGACGACGTACGACTCGCACGCAGCTCGGCCGCCGCCTACGCCGCACTCGGGAGGACCGCCGAGGCCGTCGCCGTGCTCGACCGCATCGCGCACGATCTCAGCAAGGTCCGTGCTCGCGAGAAGGAGCTGATCGCCGTCTATCGATCGATCCTGTCGATCGCTCCGGAGCGGGCCGACTGCCAGGAGCAGCTCGAGGCCATCGCGCATCGCGCTGCGGCGCGCAAGCGTCGCCGGCGGCAGTTGATCGCGCTCGCGGCGGGCGTCGTGCTGGCAGGCGCGATCGCCGTGCCCACGATGATGGGCTCGAACGTCAGGGAACGCCTCGACGAGATGAACCGTCTCGTGGACGCCGGCGAACTCGATGGCGTGCAGGTGCTGCTCAACGAACTGCGCGACGAGGACATCGAGGAGGAACTCCTCGCGAAGGCCGCGGCCGCACTCTCACGCAAGGTCGAGCAATCCAAGCGCCCGCCCCTCGATCAGGAAGTCCCACGACGGCTGAAGGCGCACATCGACGAACGCTACGCAGTCTCGCGAGAAGCGCTCGCCGCGCTCCGCATGACGGACGGCCTGGCGGCCCTGATCGACGTGATCGTGGCCCTGTCGTCGGACGACATGAAGGCGATCGCGCCGTCGTCTCCGGAGACCGCCCAGGAGATCATCGACAGCTTCGACTCCGAGGTGCGCAGCGCGCTGACCGAAACCGCAGAGAACTGCCTCGCGATCACGCGCACGCTCACGCTGGCGGTCGATGAGTTCGAGGCGTCCGAGGCCCTCGAACGCGCAGAGCTGACGATCGTCGTCGATGACCTCGACGAGCTCGCGGCGCTCGCGGAGCGCGCGAACGAGGTCGAGGCGATCCACGCGGCCAACGACTGGGACGCACTCGAGGAGCAGGTTGCGACACTGATCGAGGCCGCCAAGTCCAGACCGCGCGAGTTCCTGTCCCGTGCGAGCGCCACGATCCAGAACCTGACGACGACGCTGGACCGGGCGCGCGACCTCGGCGAGCGAGCGGTCGCCCACAGCCACAAGCTGCGGCTGTTCACGGAGTTCCGGACGGCCAAGAACCGCGGTGCGAAACTCGTGGCGGAGGGGAACGTGGAGGAGGCCGCGGAGCTCTACCGCAGCTACGTGGAGTTCTGTGACGAGAGTCTCGCGCTGGATCGCGGCGCCACGTACGAGCGCATCGTCCAGAGCTACATGGACACGTTCCAGCTCCGGGATCTGCTTCGCGAGCGACTCGCGGGCATCGAGAACATCGTGGCGCGCGAGAAGGCGGCTGACGAGGCGCTTGCCGGGGGCGACGTGGCCGCCGCCTTCGATCTGCGCGTCGGACTCGTTCGTGAGTTCCCGCAGGTGGGGTTCAGCGTCCGATTCGCGTTGCCCCTGCGCATCGAGTCGCGCCCCCCCGGCGCCGACATCCTGCTCGTCACGCCGGACGGCGAGCGCCCCCTCGGACGGACGACGTCGATCGTCGAGTACCCGGCGGTCGGCGACTCCGAGATCGCCATCCGGCTCGACGGGTTCGATGACGTCGTGCTCGAGCGGCGCGGCGCGTTCGGCGACGCCGACGCCGACGAACTGATCGAACTCATGAAACGGCCTCTCTGGCGCTCTGCGCCCGGCGCCGCCACCGAGTCGGCCGCCACGGCGTGGCGCGATCGGGCCATCATCACAGATCGCAACGGCGTCGTGCGCGCGATGTCGCTGGACGACGGCCGCGAGTTGGGGCGGCTCGAGACCGGACTGCTCGGCGGCTTCGCCTCGACGGCAGTGGTCCTCGGCGATCGGCTCTATGCAGCGAGCGTGGACGGGGTCGGCTTCGTGCTCGACCCCGAGACTCTCGAGATCGTCCACCGTTTCGAGCTGGACGGCGCCGTCCGGACGGCGCTGCTCGCCACGAGCGCGGGGGTCGTGGTCATCGATGACCGCGGCCAGGTCCACCTCATCGGCCCGGACGGGACGGACGTATGGACACGCGACGTCGGAGTGGTCGTCGTCGATCCGGCCGCCACGACGAACAGTGTCGTCATCGTCACGATCGACGGGACGTTGATCGAGCTGTCGCTCGCGAGCGGTGACGAGATCCACCGCGTCGCGCTGCGCGGCGCGCCGCGCTGGTCGGCGCCCACTCTCGCCGATGGCCACGCCTACGTGGCGTCGGAGTCCGGTGTCCTCACGTCGATCGACCTGCGCAGCGGCCGTGTCGATTGGCAAGTGGACGTCGGCGCCGGGGTCGTGGGGCGCGCGGCCGCCGTGGACGACGTGATCGCCGTGCCCGTCGAGGGTGATCGCATCGTGCTGTTGCGACGCGGCGCGGACACGCCCATCGGCGAGGCGAAGACGGACGGACCGGTGGGAGACGGTCTGTCGGCCCTGCGCGACGGGTTCGTCGTTGCGGGGCGCGCGGGGATGATCCGGCGGCTCGATCTGCGCGGTGAGCTGCTGTGGCGGTTCGTCGCCGGCGACGCCGTGGGAGCGCGCGCCGTACGTGCTGAAGGCCGCATGCTCATCGTGACGCGCGCCGGTCGCGTCATCGCCCTGGCCGACTGATCCCGCAGCGCGCCGGCGCGCGGGCCGGCAGAGCCGGCATGCACCATCAGAGGGTGTTGACAAGAGGAAAGGGAGCGTCGGCTTGTTCGTGGAGCCTGCCGGCAAGGCGCGGTCGTGAACGTGACTCCCCTGCCGCGGTCATCGAGCGAGCGCAACGCCGTCCGGCGGACTCCACGGACGAGCGGGGCTGCGGCGCGCGACTTGCACCGCTGGACGCTGTGACGATCCCAGGCTCAGATCCGCGCAAGTCGCGTGACCGGCGCCGCGTTCCTCTTGTCAACACCTTCTCACGGACGCAGGCGCGCGATCTGCTGCTCCAGAGCCGTCAGTTCGGCGGGCGCCATGCGACCACTCGCACGCCGGTCGTCGAGCCAGGAGTCCACAGCCGGCAGCAATCGTCGCGCTTGCGTGACGTACGAGGCGGCATCGAGTTCCCCGCTCTCGCGGCGTGCCAGGGCGAGTTCGAGCAACGCCACGGACTCCTCCGCCGGCTCCGCGTAGCCTTGCGCCAGACGCGCCCGCACGGCATCGACCTCACGCTCCCAGTATGCGCGACGCTCGTCGAGGAGCAACCTCTCGGGTACGACCGTGGCGAAGGCGTCGAGGTCCAGGCGCAGGCGGATGTGCTGCGGCAATCTGCCGTAGTCCCCCGCCCGCCGCAGGAGCCTCATCTTCGAGAGCGCTGCAATGAGCCGCGCCTGCAACGCGCGACCGGCCTCACTCGCGGGGCGCAGCGCGCGCGCCTGCGCGAGTGCGCTCGGGCCGCGACGGAGGAGCTCGAGCGCGAGCTCATGACGGACCGCCGCATCGCCCGCATCGAGCCGCTGCGTGAGCCCCGGTGAGGCGACGACAGCGGGCGGCGTCTGCGCCGAGGCATCACGGCCGGGTCGGGCGGCGGGCGCCGGCGAGCATCCGACGCCGCCCGCGCCGGCCACCGCCGGATCTGGCGCGACCTCCGCGGGCAGCCGCTGTGCGTCCGACGAGAACACGACGACGACGACGCCCGCCACGGCTCCGATCGCGGCGGCACACACGGTCAGTGCCAGCAGAGTGCGCGGAGCGACCATGCGTGCGAGGCTACCACGGTGCTGCTCATGGCGGCGCTGCTCACGGCGCGCCGGAGAACGACGCGTCCTCGGCGGCGAGTTCCTCGAGCGTGGCCGCGGCCCAGGCGCGATCCTCCCCCCCGCGCAACAGGTACTCGCGGAGCGCGCGTCGCGCGGACGCGCGGTCGCCGCGCTCCATCTCAACCAGCGCGAGCGCCTCGAGCGGACGCGGATCGGACGCGTCGAGCCCGGCGGCCCACTCCAGCCGCTGCACAGCAGCGTCCAGATCGCCCATGCGCTGTTCGGCAACGCCCAGATCGACGTTGATCTCGAGATCGCGCGGCCGCTCACGACGCGCCCGGCGCAGCGCGTCGCGCGCCTGCTCCGGACGACCGAGATCCAGGAGCACGCGCCCGAGCCCCGCAAGCAGGTCGGGATCATCGTCGTCCAGTTCGAGGGCCCGTCGCAGTGCCACCTCGGCGCCGGGGTCATCGATGAGTTGGCGGCGGATCCGAGCGATCAGGACGAAGCGCGCCGGGTTGGCGGGGTCGAGCTCCGCGGCGCGTTCCGCGAGTCCGAGCGCGTGCAGCAGCGTGTCGCGTTCGCCGAGCGCGCTCCCCCGCGTCATGAGCATCTCGGCAGCCCCGGCGTGCGCCTCGGCCAGCGCCGGGTACTCGGCGACGACCTGCTCGGCGAGCACGCGCGACTCCTCATGGAGCCGCTCTGCCCGCCCACGCTCGGCCGACGCATCATCGGGGTAGCCTCGATCGGCCAGTTCCACCGATCGCTCGAAGATGGCGAGCGCCGCTCGATTGAGCTCGAACGACAGCGCGATCGTCGGCCACGGCGACGCCGGGTCGAGTCGATGGGCGCGGCGGTACGCGACCTCGCGTGCGCTCGGCTCGCGCTCGCCGTTGCCCGCCGCGGGGACGAGTTCCGCCGGATCGTCCGCCAGGCGCCCCGCGAGCAGCACACGGGCGGCGTCGCCCGGATGGGCCGCGACCTCGGCACGGTATCGGACCAGCATGGGCCGGCGCTCGCCGAGCGCGGCGAGAGCGTCCTGCTCGAGAGTGTGCGCGGGCACGTACCACGGCTCGATCGCGATCAACGCGGCCAGTTGCGCGCGCGTGGCCTCGGCGTCGCCGACGATCCACGCCGCGAGCGCGGCGCGGTAGGCGTCGCGCTGCGATGCGTCGAGCCGGTCCGCGTCCGGAACGGCGAGCGGTGGCCCGGCGCACGCCCCCAGCGCGAGTGCGATCGACAGAGCCGACGACAGTGCCGACGAAGACGAGGGAACCCGGAACACCGTGACGCGCACGGTGGCTCATCCTACGCGCGTCCGGCACGACGGGCGACGAAGCCGCTGCACCGGCCACGCAATGCCTCTCAGAGGGCGCTGGCGGAGAGGCCCTCGAGCCAGTCACTCCAGCGGGCGACGGCTGCGCGACGCAACGCGGGGGCCGCGTCGTGCTCGTACCCGAACTCGTTGCCCGTCGCATCGCGCAGGGCCTCGAAGCACTTGTAGCGATTCTGGAGTTCGCCGTCGGTGAGGCCCTCGACGAGCACGGGGAAACCGCTGGCGTCGCCCAACTCGACGAGGCTCGCGGCCACCTGTTAGCGGACGCCGGGGACGCGGTCGTCGAGCAGCTCACGCAGCGCGGGGATGTTGCGCCGGTCGCCCATCACGCCGAGCGTCCACGCGGCGCTCGTGCGCGTCAACCACTGCGGCGAGTCGAGGGCGGCGACCAGTTGCGGCGCCGCCGGATCACCGATGTCCGCCAGTCGCTCCAGGTTGGAGAGGAGTTCCGCGCCGTGCATGTACGGGATCTCGGCGACGCGACGTTCGATCTCTCCGCGCAGGATCACGTCGTCGCGCGGACGCGACACGTCCGCGTCCGTGGTGGTGACGCAGCCCGTCGCCATGACGAGCGTGACGAGGGCGAAGCCGAGGGCAGTCGGTCGCGAACTGTTGCGCATGGAGTCCTCCGTGGGGACGACGCGCCCCCTTGCTCTCATAGATCGGGAGGAGCCCCCATCGACTTGACTCGCCCCCGCGAACCGTGTGGGTCAGAGCGCCGGGCGGCGGCGGCGCGCGGCGACCAGATGTGCCGCGGCCAGCGCGAGCACGGCCAGCCCCGCGAGCCACGGGCGCAGCGGCGCCCCCCCGGGCGGCGCAGATCCCGCGGCCAGGCGCGACAGCAGCGCCGTGTCCAGGGGCGCCTCGCGCAGGAGTTCCGGCGCCGCGGGCTGGTCGAGGCCGGCGCTGAGCATGTCCGCGCCACCGCCGCCGAGGAGTCGAACGACGCCGCCCGTGGCCCCTGGTGGGAGCTGCGCCGCCAGCAGCCCGCCGGGGGCCGGGACCAGCGCGACACGCACGGTTCCCGCCGCGCCGTCCGGCACCTCGGCCTGGAGAGGCGGCTCTCCGGCGGCCCGGACGAGCAGCACGTCGCCGTCGCGGACGACCCTCACTTCCGTGGTCGAGCGCCGCTCGACGAAGGCGCGCAGTGCGGCGACGCAGGCGCGCGCCGCGTCCGCATCGCCGAAGAACGCCGCATCCGCCGAGCCGAGCGCCAGCGCGGCGACGCGGCCCTCGCCGTGGCGCCGGACGGCCGCCACCGGAGCGCCGCCGACGGTCTCCACCCAGACCGCCGCCGCGGACGCCGGCCAGCGCCGTGCAACGGCGCTCGCAAGCGCCGGCGTCGCCAGCCCGGGAACGCTGCGCCCGGACTCCGTCACGCGCAGAGCGACGTCGCGCAGAGGCTCGCCGCCACGCCGCGCCGCGGCGGCGCGCAGCGCGCGCGCCAGCGCCGCCGCGTCGTCCACGAGAACGACATCGACGTCCAGTGAATCCAGTGCCGGGATCAAGGCGTCACGACCGGGCGCGCCGTCCACGACGACGGTGAGCCGGCACCCGGCGGCGAGCACCGCCCGCGCGGCGGCCGCGACGTCCGCAGGATCGTCGGCGAAGCGCCCGTCGCTGAAGACGAGCGCCTGCCGCACCCGTTCCGGACGCGTCGCGGCGAGGGCCGCCGCCTCGCGGAGGACGGGAGCGAGCATCGTGCCGCCGGCGGGTGGCGGCAGCGCGGCGAGAGCCGCGTGCAACGCGTCCACGTCGCGGGCCGGGCGCCCGCTCCACGGCGCCGCGCCCTCCGGCAGCAGCCTGTCGTTGAAGCGACGCAGCGCGACGGTCACCTCCGGCGGACGTTCCCCGAGCACGGCGCTCGCGGCGGCGCGCACGATCTCGTCGCGCGTCGCGGACGCACCGGGGAACGGCTGCGCCATCGAACCGCTACCGTCGAGCGCCACGTAGAGGAAGACGCCGGGATCGTCGGGGGGCGCGGCGCGGAGGGGCGCCGCGGCGGCCAGCGGCCCGCCGAGCCGTACGACGCCACGGCGCCCACCGAACAGCAGAACGCCACCGCCGCGCCGCACCCACGCGGCGATGACACGCTGCGTGGCCGGCGGCGGCGTCCCGTCCACGACGACCACCTCATGCGTAACGAGCTCCGCCGCGAGGTCCGCGACAGCGAGTGGGACACGGTCCACGCCGGCGCCGATCGCAGTGACGAGCGCCGGGCCCGCGCCCGCGTCCGACAACAGCAGCGCGCGCCCCGGCTCCGCCACGACGACGTGCGCGCGCGCCGGCCGCTCGTCGAGCTCTGCGGCAGCCCCCTCGATGCGGGCCTCGTACACGTGCTCCCCCGGAGACACGGCCACGTCCGGGAAGTCGATCCGGAACGGGCGGCCGGGGACGTCGCGCGTCGCGATGGTGATCGCGTCGCGCAGCAGACGCAGCCGCGTCGGCGCGACGGCGACGCCCTCGACCAGGATACCGAACGCTTCTCCGCGGCGGGCGCGGCCCGGCCCTCGCACGCCCCTGACGTACGAGCCGAGCTCGCGCCGCGGCGCGGTCACGAACGTCAGCTCGCTCCAGCCCGCGCGGCGCAGATCCGCCGCCGCGGCGACGAGATCCGCGGCGGTGGAGGTCGATCGCCCGTCCCCCACCACGACGACCTCGAGGCTCGCGCCGGTGCCCGCACCGCGTGCGCCGGACGCTGCGGACTGCCGCGCGGCTAAGCGCAGCGCCGCGGCGACGTCGGTCGCCGTCGAGGGCGCGCGGGGGACGTCCGGCGGCAGGCCCGGAGACGCGAACCGCACACGCCACGCCGCCGCGCCGCCGGTGCGCCCCGCCGCGACGCCGTCACCGAAGGTCGCGAGGACGAGCGCGTCGCCGCCGCTGATGCCGTCCGCGAGGCCGGCGAGTGAGACGCCGTCGATGTCGCACCCGGCGGAGACATCGACGAGTACGACACGCGTGGTCGCCTGCCCCACGGGGAGCGCCGGTCCCCACGCTGCGGCGAGCGCCGAGAGCGCGGCGAGCGAGCGCAGGACGAAGGGTGCGAAGCGCGCGTTCCTCACGATGGTCCCCAACGTACCGCGGTGCCGGCGGTTCGCGGAGCGGCGCCAGGACGACGAACGTGCTCGCAGGGCTGAGATTGAGGAATCACAAGGGTTCCAGCGTTCTTACTTGAGGGCCGGTGTGCGCGCTCATACAGTGCGCCGATCATGCGACCAGAGGGGTCGCAAGCCCTCTTCTACGGGGACGATCGTCCCGGGAGACGAAAGCAAATGGCAGCCAAGAAGGCGACGAAGGCGAAGGCACCGAAGAAGCCCATGAACCGCGCGGAACTGGCCGCTCTGGTCGCGAAGGATCTCGGCGAGAGCAACGCCGGAGCCGACAGGGCGATCGCCGCCGTGCTGAGCGGCATCAAGCGCGGCCTCAAGAAGCAGGGGAAGGTGTCGCTGGTCGGATTCGGCTCGTTCGACGTCCGCAGGCGCGGCGCTCGCAAGGGCCGCAACCCGCAGACCGGCGAGCAGATCCGCATCAAGGCCTCCAAGTCGGTCGGCTTCAAGGCCGGCAAGCCACTCAAGGAATCCCTGTAGCGGCGAGACTCCCCCGGCCCGAACTCGCGACGTGCGAACGAGGGCAACACGGGCCGTGGTGCGATCAGCGCACCGCGGCCCGTCCCCCAAGGGACGGCCGCAACGAAGGGCCCGCGCAGGAATAAGTTCGTAGGACCGAGGGCGAGCGAGACGGCGCGGGGCAAGGCGCCTCGACGACGCGACTCATTGCGGAGCCGAGTCGGGAAGGAGAGGCAACGCCGCCCCGCGTCGTCGCAGCCGGCCGAATCCCGAAGTTATTCCTGCGCGGGCCCTATCAGGCTCGAGGAGCGCGCGGGGCCGATCGTCGTTCCGCTTGCCCGCGGCGTGTGCCCGACTGCGTGCGCGACTCGGACGACGTGATCCACCCGCCGCCGAGCACGCGTCCGTCGTCGTCGTAGAGGACCAGTGCCTGGCCCGGCGCCGGCGCGGCGACGGGCTCATCGAACGACACCGTGAACCGCGTGCCCGCGCCGTCGAGCGGGACGATCTCCGCCGGCTGTGGCGGGTGGTTGCGGCGGATCTTCGCGCGCCCCCGAACAGGCGACCGTGGAGGCGGAGCAGCGACGGCGTTCCAGCCATCGACATCGACGACCCGGCGCAAGAGGGCCGCGCGCCGCCCCACGACGACGGTGTTCGACGCCACGTCGATGGCGGTCACGTAGAGCGGCTCTCGCGCCACGATCCCGAGCCCCTTGCGCTGCCCGATGGTGACGGAGCCGATGCCGCCGTGGCGGCCCAGCACGGCGCCCGAGTCGGCAGCGACGATCGGGCCCGGTCGCAGCGCGTGCGGCGCGCGCTCGCGCACGATCGTGCGGTAGTCACCGCCCGGCACGAAACAGATCTCCATGCTCTCGGGCTTCGCGTGCACGGGCAGCCCAGCGGCGCGAGCGACGTCGCGCACGTCGCCCTTCTCGAGCTCGCCGAGCGGAAACAGCGTGCGCGCGAGCACCGCCTGCTCGAGAGGAAACAGCACGTACGTCTGGTCCTTGCGCCGATCGCGGGGCACGCGAAGCGCCCGGCGCCCCGCGTGGTCCTCGATACGCGCGTAGTTGCCGGTCGCCACGGCGTCCGCGCCGACGGCGCTCGCGAACGACATGAGCCGCCCGAACTTCAGGTCGCGGTTGCACGCGACGCACGGGTTCGGCGTCCGGCCGCGGGCGTACTCGGCGGCAAAGTCCGCGATGATGCCGTCGAACTCGGCGGCGAAGTCGAGCGCGTAGAACGGCACGCCGAGCAGGTCGGCCACACGCGCCGCGTCGTGGGCATCGTCCACGCTGCAGCAGCCCTGCTTGCCGCTCGTCGCGCGGGGGCCGGCCGCCACGCCGTTGCGCAGGAACACGCCGGTCACGCCGTGCCCCTCGCGCGCCAGGAGCGCCGCCGCCACGTAGCTGTCCACGCCCCCGCTCATCGCCACGACCACGTGCATGCGCGCGGTTCTACAGCGCGCGGCCGGAGGCGCCTCGAAACGACGGTCTGCGGCGCACGCGCGAACCGTCCGAGCAAGTACAGGATTTGCTTGGGCGACGCACCCGGCTCCCTACCCTACGGGGTTTGGCGCCCGAATCCCGGCCCGCGTCGCGGGCGCCCCCCCCCCCCACGGGCCGCAAGGGGCAGCATGCTCGAGCTTCTCGCACAGAACCAGACTCAGACTCCAGCCGCGTCGCCGTTCCAGGGGCCGGGGTTCCTGTTCATGATGGTGGGCATGGTCCTGATCTGGTGGCTGCTCGTCCTCAAGCCGCAGCGCAAGCAGGAAAAGGCCCGCAAGGCCAAGCTCGAGGCCGTGCGCAAGGGCGACAAGATCCTCACGCGCGCCGGGATCTACGGCGTCGTGTCGCGCATCAAGGACGACGTCGTCATCGTCCGCATCGACACCGACGGCAAGGTCCTCGTCGCCTTCCAGAAGACGGCCATCGAGGACGTGCTCACCGCCGACGCGGAAGGCGACGGATAGAGTCACGACGGGTGATACCAGCAGCAGCGCAGCGCACGTGATCGCACGCGCGGCACCGCGCGGCTCGCAGAACACGGGAGCCCCAGGGGCACGATGAAGAACTACGGCAGCCGCTTCCTCCTCATCCTCGTCGTCCTGGTCCTCGCCGGATGGCAGTGGGCCGACCGCGGCATCCGCTACGGCCTCGACCTCGAGGGCGGCGCGGCGCTCTCGTATCGCGTCGAGCATCAGGCCGACGCCGACACGACGAGCAAGATCGACATCAATCAGGTCCTGCGCATCATCGAGAAGCGCGTCAACGCCCTCGGCCTGGCCGAGATCTCGCTGACGGCCACTGCCGACAACGAGATCCTGATCGAGGTTCCGGGCCGCTCCCAGGAGCAGCTCGACGGGATCAAGAAGATCATCCAGCGCAACGGCCAACTCGAGTTCCGCATGCTGGCCTCCGAGACCGAGCTGCGCACCGAGCGGGAGAAGCGCGAGAAGTTCAAGGAGCTCTACCGCACGCCGCCCAATCGGCGCTGGGTGCCGCGCGCGAACGGCGGCGAGGATCTCCTGGTCGAGATCCCCGAGCAGACCCTCCGCGACGAGGTCAAGAAGCTCGAGACCCGCCTCGCGGCCGGTGAGAACGTCGCTGAGGAACTCGGCGAGAAGGCCAAGAGACTGAGCGAGATGGAGCGCGAGGAGGTCTTCAAAGGCGAGGACCTGGCCAAGACCGCCGTCCAGCAGCAACAGATCGAGCTCGTCGTCTACTTCGAGATGCGCCTCGAGCGGCAGGAGGACTTCAAGGGCTTCACGACGCGCAACGTCAAGCGCCAGATGGCCATCATCCTCGACGGCAAGATCGACTCGTCGCCGGTCATCCGCAGCCCTCTGCCGGGCAAGGGTGTCATCGAGGGCGGGGGCGGGGGCGGCTTCGATCCGCAGGAAGCGAGCGAGCTCTCCATCGTCCTCGAGTCCGGCGCCACGGGCGTGAACCTCGTCCTCGAGCGTGAGGACCAGCTCGGTCCGAGCCTCGGCGCCGACGCCATCGAGCGCGGCAAGCTGTCGGTCATCGTCGGCTTCATCTGCGTCCTGCTGATCATGCTCTGGCTCTACCGCGTGCCAGGCCTGATCGCCAACCTCGCGCTGCTGATGAACGTCGTCATCCTGCTCGGCGCGCTGGCGTTCTTCAGCGCGGCGCTCACGCTGGCCGGCATCGCGGGCATCGTGCTCACCCTCGGCATGGCGGTCGATGCGAACATCCTGATCTTCGAGCGACTACGAGAGGAACGCGCCCGCGGGAAGAGTCTCGTCGAGGCGCTGTCGGCCGGCTACGACCGCGCCATCGTGGCCATCGTCGATGCCAACGTCACGACCGTCCTGACCGCCCTCGTGCTGATCATCATGGGCTCGGGCACCGTCAAGGGCTTCGGCTACACGCTCACGATCGGCATCCTGGCCTCGATGTTCACGGCCATCTACGTGACGCGCACCGTCTTCGAATGGGGCGTCGGATCGGGCCTGATGAAGCGCTTCGGATTCGGCAAGGAGCGCAAGGTCCCAACCATCGACTTCATGAAGTACCGCAAGTGGTTCACAGGCCCGTCGCTCGTGCTCATGGTGCTCGGGTTCGCAGTGTTCCTCGCGCGCGACGAGACCGAGAGCAAGGACCTCGAGTTCGTCGGCGGACAGCAGGCGATCGTACAGATGACCGAGGCCGTGAACGAGGCCGGGCTGTTGGACCTCGTCGCGAACGAGGACTACGCAGCCACGGCGATGTCAGCGATCCGGCTCGATCCTCGGGGCGTCGAGAACGCCGGACCGGACGAGACGAACCGCTGGCAGATCCGCGTCCCGCTCGACGACAGCGAGGAGGGCGAGAGGTTCGTCGCGCATCTGCGCGAGGCTCTCACCGGCAAGCTGCTCTCGGACGGTTTCAGCGACTTCACGTCGCTGCCATCCGCCGACGGCAAGACGCGCGTGACGTTCATGCTCCATGCACTCGACCTTCCGGATGGCACGACGCTCGACACGATCCGCGAGGGCCTGGCCGCCTACGTCGAGGAGGGCAAGGCGCCGCCGTTCACGGGAGTGATCGTCACACCGGGCGAGGGCGCGAACACGTTCGACGTCACGGCCGACGTGGCGACGGACGTCCCGGACGTGGAGTTCTTCTGCCGCGACAACGCCCGCCTCGCGCTGCAGAAGATGAAGACGCCGGTCTACCTGTCCGACCCGATGCCGAGCGTGTCGTTCCTGATGCCCGGTCGCGCCCAGGAAGCATGGCGCGGCGCGCTGCGCGCCGTCATGCTCGCGATGCTGCTGCAGATCGTCTACATCCGCCTGCGCTTCGCCGACTTCAAGCACGGGTTCGCGGCGGTCTGCGCACTGATCCACGACGTGACCATCGCGCTCGGCTTCGTGGCGGTGTTCGATGCCTCCGGGCTCGTGCACGCGAAGATCAATCTCGTCCTGATCGCCGCGTTCCTGACGCTGATCGGCTACTCGATGAACGACACGATCGTCGTCTTCGACCGCATCCGCGAACTGCTCGGACGCAGCAAGGTGGTACGCACGAAGATCGTCAACGGCGCCATCAACCAGACGCTGACGCGCTCCATCCGCACGTCGATCACGACGTGGATCGTGGTCGCGATCCAGTTCGCCCTCAACCGTGGCTCGGGTTCCACGCTCGAGGGCTTCGCGTGGGTCATGGTCATCGGCGTCGTCAGCGGCACGTACTCCTCGATCTTCATCGCGGGTCCGCTGCTGCTCTTCCTGCCCGGCTACTGGCGCAAGCTCTCGGCCAACTCCACGCGCCTTTGGATCCAGCTCATCGTCACGTTTGTCGGCGCGATCGTCGCGATCACCGCCAAGGGACACGGCCCGACGATGCTGGTGGGCTTCACGCTCGCCGCGAACATCCCAGTTCACTTCCTCATCCACTTCCTGCCGTGGATCGGCTTTGCCGACCCGGACTCGCTCCTCGAGGAGGAGATCGAGGTCGAGGCCAAGCAGCGCCCGCTCAAGAAGCCCGGGATCTGATAGCCTCGGCAGCCGTCAGGACGATCCGGGCGAGGTCGGCGCGCGATGAGACGCGAGCGGGTCCACATGGTGTGGACGGGACGTGGCCCGGGCGGTGCGCGACCGGGAGGAAGTGACGGCGTGAGCGACGAGCCTCAGGATCGTGGCTTCGAGCGCTGGGCGCTCGCGGGCGCAGGCGTGCTCGCCATCGCCGGCATCGCTGCCTTCCTGGTGCGCCGGGAGCCACCCGCCGCCACGGGCGGCGACGATGGCGCGGACGTCCTGCGCGTGCGCATCGGCGGGCAGCGACAGCCGGCGGACGCGTCCGGAAGCGCGGCCGCCCGAGTTGCCCCCGATCCAGGACCGCACGACGCCCGGCGTGATCGCGAGCCCTCCGCAACGGGACACGAGGGACACGCGGCATCCATGACGGGCAACGGCGACGGCGTCGCAACGCCGGAGATGCCCGCGACGCCCCGCACGATCGTCGTGCAACCGGGCGAGACTCTGGGGCAGATCGCACAGCGCGAACTCGGCACGGTGAAGCGCCTGCCCGAGATCCTCGCCCTCAACGGCATCGACGACCCGGACAGCATCCGCGCCGGCACCGAACTAGCGCTCCCGCCGCGCTGACGGGGCGCCGGCCCGCTACCCGCGCCTTCTCACCGGGTCGTCGCGCACATCGACGCGCGGACCGGCAACCTCCCGGGCTCTGCGCCGGCGCGCCGTGCCAGTGAGGCTGGTGAGAGTGAGAGGGTGCGGCTACGCCTCGATACCGAGGCGGCGCATCTCCTGATGGATGCGGATGGCATCGCGACGCGAGACGCGGGCCCGTATGGTCACGACATCGCCGACGTACTCGCGGCGCAGCACGTTGCCGTACTCGGCGATGAGTGCGAGCAGACGGCCGGCGCCGGCCGGAACGCTGGTGTCGATCATCACGAACGCGGTCTGCACGATCTCGGACACCCGCAGTCCGAGTTCCGCGAGACCGTCGCCGTCGCGGGCCGAGACCGATGCCGCCCGGGGATGTGCCGTGAGCAGCGACGCGACGGCCATGCGATCCGCGACAGCATCCATCTTGTTCAGCACGAGCATCCGCGGCGCGTCGGCACCGATGTCACAGAGTACGTCTTCCACGACCTGGATGTGGTTTTCGGCCTCCGGGCTGGACGCGTCCACGACGTGCAGCAACAGATCGGCGTCGGCCGCCTCCGCGAGCGTCGAGTGGAACGAGGCGACGAGATGATGGGGAAGGTCGCGGATGAAGCCGACGGTGTCCGACAGGAAGACACGCTGGTTTCCGGCCAGTTCCCAGGTTCGCGTCTGCGTATCGAGGGTGGCGAACAGCTTGTCCTCGACGAACGCTCCGGCGCCGGTCAGTTCGCGTAGCAACGTGCTCTTGCCGGCGTTGGTATAGCCGACGAGCGAAACCTTGAAGTAGTCCGCGCGGGCCGCCGAGCGCGTCTCGCGACGACGCTCCTCGAGTTCCAGCGCGCGGCGGAGCTGCTGGATGCGGCGATCCACCAGACGCCGGTCCTCCTCGATCTGTTTCTCGCCGGGGCCGCGCGTGCCGATCGCCCCCTCCAGGCGCTCGAGGTGCGTCCACATGCGCTTCAGACGCGAACGCGTGTACTCGAGCTGCGCCAGTTCCACCTGGAGACGGGACTGCTTCGAGCGCGCGCGCAACGCGAAGATGTCGAGGATGAGGCGGCTGCGATCCACGACGCCGCGGCCGGTGAGCTCCTCGAGATTGCGCTCCTGGGCGGGCGTCAGATCGTTGTCGAAGAGAACGAGGTGAGCGTCCTCTCGCGACGCCACGTCGGCGACCTCCTGCGCCTTGCCCTTGCCGATGAAGTACTTGGGGTCGGGACGGTGCCGACGCTGGAGCACGCGCCCCACGATGGAGCCGCCGGCGGTCGTCGCGAGCCGCCCGAGTTCCGCGAGCGGCGCCTCGAGCGTCTCGGCGTCACCGTGCAGACGCAGCCCGACCAACAGGACGCGCTGCTCGGCGCCGCCGCTCTCCGTGCGTCCCGTCATGTCCCGGCAACCCCGTCCGCAAGCGCCTCGAAATGCGGTTCTCGTCCGCGAGAGACGTGGAAATGACCACGGAATTGCGCGTCATCGCGAGCCGGGTGATCCGTACGCCAATGCACGCCGCGCGTCTCTTCGCGCAGGATCGCGCAGTTCACGAGCAGAGACGCGAGGAGGCAGAGGTTCTGTGCCTCCATGCCGGCCGGATGCGGCATCTCGCGCTCGAGCACGAGTGGACTCCAGGATGCCAGGAGCTGCTGCGCGTTGCGCAACCCTTCGCCACTCCGCTGCACACCGGCGTCGCGCCACAGCAGGCTGTCCACGGACTGCACGACGTCCTGGCTGTCCACGGCGCCGTGCGCACGCCCGGCCCCCGCGGAGACGACGGTCAGGGGCCGCGGCGCATGACCGGCCGCCTCCGCTGCCGCGGCGCGGCCGGATCGCCGGCCGACGACGACGCCCTCGAGCAAGCTGTTCGAGGCGAGCCGGTTCGCGCCGTGCAGCCCTGTCGAGGAGACCTCGCCCGCGGCAAAGAGCCCCGGCACGGACGAGCGCCCGTCGTCATCCACGACGACGCCGCCGAGAGTGTAGTGCGCCGCCGGTCGAATCGGGAGCGGGTCGCGCGTGACGTCGAGTCCGATGTCGCGTCCCGTCGCGACGACGCCCGGCAAACGCGAGGCGAGGCGCTCCGCGTCGATCCCGCTCATGTCGAGCAGCACGTGCGTGTCCCCGTGCGCCAGCATGTGCGCCACCATGGACCGCGCCACGACGTCGCGCGGCGCGAGTTCCCCGCGTTCGTCGTAGTCCGCGAGGAACCGTCGCCCGCGTACGTCCAGGACCTTCGCACCCTCTCCCCGAGCGGCTTCGGACAACAGCGTCCTTCCGGCGCCCGGCACGTACAGCACCGTGGGGTGGAACTGCATGAACTCCATGTCGCGGAGCTCAGCGCCGGCGCGATACGCCATCGCGAGGCCGTCGCCGGTCGTCACGGACGGATTCGTGCTCTCGCGGAAGAGGCGACCCGCACCGCCGGTGGCGAGCACCACGGCGCCGGCCCAGACGACACGAAGTTCCCGCCCCACCAGCACGATTACGCCCACGCACCGCCCTTCGTGCGTGAGGATGTCCACCACGAAGGCGCCACACAGACGACGTGTGCGATCGGCGCCCATCAGTCCCGCGCTGAGGACCCGCTGGAACTCCTGCCCGGTCGCGTCACCGTGGACGTGGGCGACGCGGCGCGCCGAGTGCCCCCCCTCGCGACCGAGCCGCAACTCGGCGCTGGCCTGGTCGCGGTCGAAGACGACGCCGTACTCCCGCAAGAACGACACGGCCCCCGATGCGCCCTCCACGACCGAACGGACCACCTCGACGTGGCAGAGACCGTCGCCCGCCGCAAGCGTGTCGCGAACATGCGCGTCCACGCTGTCCCCGGCGCCTATGGGCGCGGCGATCCCGGCCTGTGCGTAGTACGTATTGCTCTCGAGCGGACCGTCCTTCGTCAGGACTAGCACGCTCGCCCCCGCCGAGCTCGCCGCGAGCGCAGCGCTGTGCCCGGCGATGCCACTGCCGACGACCAGCACATCGCAGAAGATCTGCGACAACAGATCACTCTCGAAGTGCTGCAAGTAGCGCGGCGTCGGGGTAGGCATCGCGGCGGGATTGTACGCCGTGCGAAGAACCGACTTCGCGAAGAGAGCCGGCCCGGACGCGAAGCGATTGGTGGAGACGGCCGGGCTCGAACCGGCGACCTACGACTTGCAAAGCCGTTGCTCTACCAACTGAGCTACGCCCCCACGCTTGCTTCACCTCGCGCGCCCTGCGCGTCTCCCGACTCCGTGCCCCGGACGTCGGGGTGCGGGTGACGGGCAGTGGGCGACGGCGCCCGAGCAGGTACTGCGTGGTGGGCGAGAGTGGACTCGAACCACCGACCTCGCGCTTATCAGGCGCGTGCTCTAACCAACTGAGCTACTCGCCCACGCAGGCGGCGCAGGATAGGTAGGCCACCGACGACCGACCAGAAAAAGGGGCTCGACTCGAGAGCAGCCTGTCGGACCTGTGGCGCGGGCGACGTCCCGCGGTTCGCGCTGCGTGATGGCGCCCCTTCGCGGCGCGTCGCGCGGCACATCGGCGCGCGGACGTGATCCCCCCACACCCACGCGGTCCCGTTCACTGCCCGCGATGCCCTCACACCCGGCTCCCGCATGACCGCGACGCACGCCGAGGGCGACGAGACGACCCGAGAGACGTCGCTCAAGTTCCCCGAGACCCAGAGACCATTCCCATGCCCCCGCGTCGGTGGCATGGAATCCCACGTCTCCGGCCCGCACCGACGCGGCTCTCTGGCTCTCTCACGCACCGGCTGGACTCGGCCCTGCAGCACGAGGCCGGCCCCGGGGAAAAAGGCCCCGAGCGCATCGAGCGAGCGCAACGCGGTCCGGCGGGCTCCACGGACGAGCGGGGCTGCGGCGCGCGACTCGCGCCGCTGGACGCTGCGACGATCCTTGGCTCAGATCCGCGCAAGTCGCGTGACCGGCGCCGCGTTCCTCTTGTCAACACCTTCCAAGGGCCCGCGCAGGAATGAGTTCGTAGGACCGAGGGCGAGCGAGGGCGGCGCGGGGCAAGGCGCCTCGACGACGCGACTCATTGCGGAGCCGAGTCGGGGAGGAGAGGCAACGCCGCCCCGCGTCGTCGCAGCCGACCGAATCCCGAAGCTATCCCTGCGCGGGCCCCAAGTGCGCCGTGATTTGAAAGACCGTGCATCCCAACCCCCACCACCCAAGTCCCACCACCCGGAACACCGTGAATCGAAAGAGGCCCGCCCTCGCGGGCGAGCCTCTCGCTGTGTTTGGATCCTGGCGGCGACCTACTCTCCCGTGGGAATACCCACAGTACCATCGGCGCGGTCGGCTTAACGGCCGTGTTCGGTATGGGAACGGGTGTGGCCCGACAGCTATGACCACCAGGAATATCGGTCGTATATCTTGAATAGTGACAGATCCATCATTGCCGAGAGACCGTTGGACTCTCTCTTCGTGAGGCCACCCCTCCGGTATCCATGACGGATCGGAGAGCGGTGGCCAAGCCTATCGGCTAGTTAGTACCGGTTAGCTGAACACATTGCTGTGCTTACACGTCCGGCCTATCAACGTCGTAGTCTTCGACGTGCCTCAGGGAAGCCAAATATCGGAGAGGGCTTCGCGCTTAGATGCTTTCAGCGCTTATCCGTTCCGGTCATAGCTACCCGGCTGTGCCCCTGGCGGGACAACCGGAACACCAGCGGACCGTCCCCCCAAATCCTCTCGTACTAAAGGGAGAACTCCACAAGCTTCCTAAACCCACAGTAGATAGGGACCGACCTGTCTCACGACGGTCTGAACCCAGCTCACGTACCGCTTTAATGGGCGAACAGCCCAACCCTTGGGACCTCCTACAGCCCCAGGATGCGATGAGCCGACATCGAGGTGCCAAACCTCCCCGTCGATACGGACTCTTGGGGGAGATCAGCCTGTTATCCCCGGAGTACCTTTTATCAGATAAGCGACGCCCCTTCCATACGGAAACGCCGGATCACTAAGCCCTGCTTTCGCATCTGCTCGACTCTTTGGTCTCGCAGTCAAGCTCCCTTATACCTTTGCGCTCTACGTGCGATTGCCAACCGCACTGAGGGAACCTTTGGACTCCTCCGTTACTCTTTAGGAGGATACCGCCCCAGCAAAACTGCCCACCTAGCACTGTTCCACGACCGGATAACGGCACGTGGTTAGAAACCTATCAAGACAAGGGTGGTATTTCACTGATGGCTCCACAGGGACCAGAATCCCTGCTTCAACGCCTCCCACCTATACTACGCGTGCCAGGACAAATTCCAATACTAGGCTACAGTCAAGGTTCACGGGGTCTTTCCGTCTAGCTGCGGGTACGCGGCATCTGCACCGCGATTGCAATTTCGCCGAGTCCCTGGTGGAGACAGTGGAGCGATTGTTACACGATTCGTGCGGGTCGGAACTTACCCGACAAGGAATTTCGCTACCTTAGGACCGTCATAGTTACGGCCGCCGTTAACCGGGGCTTCAGTTCAAAGCTTCTCCCCGAAGGGATAACCTCTTGCCTTAACCTTCCGGCACCGAGCACGTGTCAGTCTACATACTTCCTCGTTTGGAGTTGGCGTAGACCTGTGTTTTTGATAAACAGTCACCGCTCCCGATTTTCTGTGGCCACCGATCCCTCACAAGTAAATGATCAAGATTAGTGGCACCCCTTATCCCGAAGTTACGGGGCCATTTTGCCGAGTTCCTTCACCAGAGTTCTCTCGCGCGCCTTAGGATACTCTCCTCGCCAACCTGTGTTGGTTTTGGTACAGGCACTCGTATCGCTTCCCACGAGGCTTTTCTCGGAGACGTCTCAGACGACTTGCAGAACCCGAAGGTAACCGCAAGTGCCTCCTCTGCCCATATCGTCGCGGATTTTCCTACGACTAGGACTCGGGAGTCACACGACTATTCCATCAGTCGTTACGCCAGACTTATTGACGTCCCGTCCCCCCTTGGATCAACACTTTACGAGTGGTATACGAATTTTAACGCATTGTCCATCGCCTACGACTTTCGCCCTCGGCTTAGGTCCTGACTAACCCTGGGCGGAATTGCCTTCCCCAGGAAACCTTAGGCTTACGGCGGATGAGCTTCTCACTCTTCTTATCGCTACTCATGCCCGGATTCTCACTACCACACGGTCCAGGTGTCCTCACGGTCACCCTTCAATCCGGAGTGGTACGCTCCCCTACCGATCCAAGCTCGGCTGTCAAGCCTCGCAAGGATCCCGCGGCTTCGGCGGCATGCTTGAGTCCCGTCCATTTTCGGCGCAAAGATGCTCGACCAGTAAGCTATTACGCACTTTTTAAATGATGGCTGCTTCTAAGCCAACATCCTGGCTGTCTCTGCATCTTCACTTCCTTCAGCACTTAGCATACGCTTTGGGGCCTTAGCCGGCGGTCTGGGCTGTTTCCCTCTCGACCGTGAAGCTTATCCCCCACGGTCTTACTCCCACGGTAAGCAACATCGGTATTCGGAGTTTGTCTAGGTAGGGTAGGCGGGTAGCCCCCCTATCCCGAACAGTGCTCTACCCCCGATGCGCATTTGCGTGAGGCTAGTCCAAAAACTATTTCGGGGAGAACCAGATATCTGCAGGTTCGATTGGCTTTTTACCCCTTACCACAAGTCATCCCAGCAGTTTTCAACCTACACGGGTTCGGTCCTCCAGGAGCTTTTACGCTCCCTTCAACCTGCTCATGGTAAGATCACCTGCTTTCGGGTCTGCTGCGCAAAACTAAACGCACGTTTCGCACTCGCTTTCGCTTCGGCTCCGGGCCAGAGACCCTTAACCTCGCTCTACGCAACAACTCCCGGGCTCATTATGCAAAAGGCAGGCGGTCAGGCGTTTCCCACAGAACCGAAGTCCTTATGGGACATAGCCCTCCCACTGCTTGTAGGTACATGGTTTCAGGTACTATTTCACTCCCCTAACAGGGGTACTTTTCACTTTTCGCTCGCGCTACTAGTTCGCTATCGGTCGCCAGTGAGTACTTAGCCTTACGTGATGGTCCACGCGAATTCAAACGGGCTACCACGTGACCCGCCCTACTCGGGAGTCAATCAGAAGAGGTTGGTGTGCTTTCGCGTACGGGGCTATCACCCTCTGCGGCCGGCCTTTCCAGGCCAATTCTGCTAACACCCAACTTTGTAACTCTTCCGCGTCACCGTGACGACGCACGATTGATCCCACGACACCGGACAGACAACGCCCACGGGCTATCACGCCCATCCGGTTTAGGCTGTTTCCCGTTCGCTCGCCGCTACTAGGGAAGTCGCAATTGCTTTCCTTTCCTCGGGGTACTTAGATGGTTCAGTTCCCCCGGTTGACCTCTACGGGCTATACATTCACCCGAAGATACTGGAGCATGACCCCCAGTGGGTTTCCCCATTCGGACATCCACGGATCGAAGCTCGCTTGGCAGCTCCCCGTGGCTTATCGCAGCCAGCCACGTCCTTCATCGTCTCCTGGCGCCAGAGCATCCACCATGCACCCTTTGTAGCTTGGCCACCATCTCTTCTCCGCTGCGCAGCACCGCCGTCGCCGGCTGAGTCCGATTCCCGTTACCGGTCATGGCCCAGACTGCGATTCTTGCGCTGCGCGTCGAATACAGGATAGGTGGCGCCTACGAAGTGAGTCCTTATT